>JAZQMK010000091.1:0-14547 GCA_045543455.1 Lachnospiraceae bacterium | reverse complement strand
CCTTTTCCACTATACACATGGCTATAAACACCACGATATTTGCCATTACAATACTTGCACCTGATGGTGTTGAATAAGCATAGGATACCGTTATTCCTACCATAAAGCAAAGCACTGATATAATCACCGAAGCAATTATTACGCTTTTATATTTTTTACAAACTCTCATCGCACTAAGGGACGGAAATATTATAAGGCTTGATATCAAAAGAGTACCTATCATACGCATACCAATAACTACAGTTATCGCCGTAAGCATAGCTATAACCATATTGTAGAGATTAGCCCTTGTGCCTGTTGCCTTAGCGAAGCTTTCATCAAATGTTACCGCAAATATTCTTGGATAAAATAACACAAACATAACAATTACTACGATTGCAAGCACTATTGATATGATTACATCGGTTTTACTCATAGCTAAAATACTGCCAAACATATAGCTTGTAACATCTGTATTCATTCCCGATGTAAGGGATACCACCATAACACCCGTTGCAAGTGCACCACTGCACATAAGAGCAGTTGCAGCGTCACCATTTAATCTGCTGTTTTCATTCATTCTAAGAAGTAAAAATGCTGCAACTATACATACTGGAATTGCCACTACTAAAGGTGCTAAATTAGCTGCATATGCTATTGCAAGAGCTGCAAAGCCCACATGTGACAGGCCATCACCTATCATAGAATATCGCTTTAATACAAGACTGGTTCCAAGTAGTGCCGCACAAAGGGACACCAAAATACCAGCTATAATGGCACGTACCATAAATGGGTATGAAAACATTTCAATTATTGTATCAAACATTTTGTCCCCCCCCTACAAAGCTCTTAGAAAACTCTGATTCCATATATTCTTCTTTAGTGCCAAAGAATAACTGTTTTTTGCCTAAATGAAGCACATGACTTGACTTTGCAAGCCCTTCCTTAATATCATGAGAAACCATTATAATTGTTATCTTATCTTTTTTGTTAAGCTCGTCCACAATATCATAAAGTTCTTTTGTCATAACAGGATCAAGTCCAGCATTTGGCTCGTCTAAAAGAAGCATATCCTTTGTTGCACAAAGGGCTCTTGCCAAAAGCACACGCTGACGCTGTCCTCCTGAAAGTTCTCTGTAACAACAATTTTTCAAATCTAATATTCCTAGCTTTTTCATATTTTCCTCAGCAGCCTGCTTATCTTCCTTTTTATAAAATGGAAATAAGCCTAAACCATTTAATCTGCCTGTTAACACAACCTCAAATACACTTGCGGGAAAATCCTTTTGCACCAAAGTCTGTTGCGACACGTAACCTATTGTATTTTGCTTAAAGCCTTCACCTGTTATTATCTTTCCTTTTGAAGGCTTTTTTAGGTTAAGAAGACCCTTTATAAGTGTACTTTTACCAGCACCATTTTCTCCAACTACACAAAGATAATCGCCTTTATTAAGAGAAAAGTTAATACCCGATAACACCTCAACGCCTTCGTAAGAAAAGGCTATATCCTTACATGTTAATAAACTCATTTAATTCAATGCCTCCTGTAATGAAAGAACATTTTTCTCCATCAGGTCAAGGTAAGTTACACCTGCCTCAAAATCTGCCTTTGAAATGTTGTGAACCGCATACAAGGTTTGCTCCTTAGCTCCTGTTGCTTCGCAGATTGCCTGACACACCTTAGTATTGGATAATTCTGTATGGAACACTACTGGTATATTATCATTTTTAACTTTGTCTATTAGCTTTGCAATAGTGTCCGCACTTGGCTCTGACTGTGTGGAACAGCTTGGAAATGCTGCTTCATAAGATAAACCATATGCCTTTGCAAAATATAAAAATGGGAATCTGTCGCCCACTACTATTGTTTTTCTTTTAGCTTCGCTAATTGTCTTTTCAAACTTACTATCTAATTCCTCAAGCTTATTTATATAAGTCTTGGCATTCTCTTTATAAAAATCTGCATTAGCCTCATCAATGGCACACAATTCATCTCTAAGCTTTTCAACCATCTTTATTGCATTTTTAGGTGCTGTCCAAATATGCTCATCATATTCTTCCTCATGTTCATGTTCATGTTCGTGCTCGTGGTCATGGTCTTCATTACACAACAAATCTACTGAATTCATCATACTTACTATCTTAATATTCTTTGTATCTAAGGATTCAATAATTGTTTCAACCCAAGCATCCGAATCGCCACCGTTATACACAAAAAGCTGTGCCTTATTAATAGTCACTATATCCTTTGGTGTTGGTTCAAAGCTATGACTTTCAGAGCCTGGTGGCAAAAGCAAAGTAAGATTAACCTTATCACCAGCTATTTGTCTTATAAAATCATATTCTGGGAAAATAGTAGCAACTACATTTATCTTGCCATTATCTTCATTCTTACCATTTTTACAACCGCATACTGCAAATGCAAGTAGCATTATCATCAATAAAATGTATATCTTCTTCATCATTAATTACCTTTCACACAATTATTGCAAGCCCCATAAAACATAGTCTTGCCAGGATTAATTGCTATATCATGTTCACTTGAAATGTGGTAGTATAGCTTTTCTAATTCAGGGCAGTGAATGTTAACCATATCACCACATTTTTCACACTTCATAAAAAAGCCATCTTCGCTGTTTTTAACGTATTTGTAACAGCTACCTGCTACTCCGTCTATGCTTACCTTTGCAATTAAATTATCTTCTAAAAGCCTTGCTAAATGTCTGTAGATTGTGGTAAGTCCCACTTTGTGTCCTGCTGTCTCTAACCTATCAGAAAGCTCATGTATGGTTACATAGCTGTCTCCACAATCCTTTATGCATTGTAATATAAATTCTTTCTGTTTTGTTTTATATATCTTACCTGTGTTCATAGTCATTCTCCTATACACAATAAATAATACGACAAATGCCGTACTAACTTTTATTATCTAATTAAAACTTCACATTATTTCCAATAATTGACTGCTAAAATAACAATACTTGTTGCAATCATAACAACACCAACAACCCTATTTAATGTTTTTGCTGATGCCTTATTTGCAATTGTTGCAGCAATTCTCGCCCATATAAATGTAAACACAACACAAAGCACTAAACAAGCAGCATCCGGAATTCCTCCGACTGCTAAATGGCTTACACCACCGGTTAGCGCTGTAAACGCCATAATAAATACGCTTGTTCCTACTGCCATATGCATTTCATATCCCAAAAAAGTAGTAAGCACGAACAAAAGCATCATACCACCACCTGCACCAACAGTTCCGCATATAAAGCCAACCACAGCTCCACCAATTACAGACTTAATAAGTCTGCTATTCTTACTCTGTTCCGTCATCTGTTCTTTTGTAGTCTGTACTGGTTTTAGTAAAAATCTTAATCCTATGAAAATCATCGCAATCTGCATAGTTCCACTCATAGTCTTTTCTGGCAGAAAACTTGCCACATAACTTCCCACTGCTGTCATTATCAACACAGAAATTAATAACAGAAAACTTCTTTTTACATCCAAATTTCCATTTTTCTTATATGTCCATGCACTTACTGAACTGGCTAATACATCACTCATAAGTCCAATGCCTACAGCCTGATATGGCGGAATCCCCAAAAATGTCATAAGCATAGGACCGATTACCGCTGCTGCACTCATTCCTGCAAAACCAGTCCCTATACCTGCTCCTGCCCCCGCAATAAAACATACTAAAACCGTTATAAACAAATCCACACTTTCACTTCCTATATAATTCCTTATGCTAATTCAATAGCACTACAACTTTAAATTTCATTTTCTGTTTATCCAACTTCATCATTGTACTTGCTCCCACAAAAAAAGTCAAGTAAATTGAAAATGTTTTTCAATTTACTTGACCTTATATTTACTGCTTTCCAGCCAAATAGTTAATAAATTGCTGTGCTGTTCTTCCTGATATACCACCGTGGCTTAATTCCCAAGCATTAGCACCTGCCTTTAATTCTTCATCCGACATATTGATACCCTGCTTTCTAGCAAGCTCTAATACTATCTCGAAGTATTCCTTCTGACTTGGTTTTGAGAAGTTGATTGTAACACCAAATCTGTTAACCAATGAAAGTTTTTCTTGCATTGTATCTGATCTGTGCATACCTTCATCAATTTGAACATCTGCTCTATCGCTCCAAGTTTCCTTAACAAGATGTCTTCTATTAGAGGTCGCATATATAAGTACATTATCTGGCTTTGTTTCTACGCCGCCTTCAATAACTGCCTTTAAGAACTTGTATTCAGTTTCAAATTCTTCAAATGATAAATCATCCATATAAATGATGAACTTATAATTGCGGTTCTTCACCTGTGCAATAATAGTTGAGAGGTCTTCAAACTGATGCTTGTATATTTCAATCATTCTAAGTCCTTGCTCGTAATACTCATTGATTATAGCTTTTACTGAAGTTGATTTACCAGTACCGCTATCACCAAACAAAAGTACATTATTAGCCTTTTTACCATTAACAAATGCTTCCGTATTATCTACAAGTTTCTTCTTTTGAATCTCATAGCCTACCAAATCCTTTAAAAGCACCTTGTCAGTATTGTTAATCGGACAAAACTCAACTCCATCTTCCTTATGCTTAATTCTAAATGCCTTATTTAAGCCAAACATACCTACGCCGTAAGCCTTGTAAAATGCAGTTACAACCTCAAATACTTCATTAGCATCCTTAGCCTCTTCAATCTGCTTACTTACTGCCTGCACCTTTTCACTTACATTTTTATTATACATTCTTTCCTTTTTTACAATTGCCTTATAATTTGACACAGTAAAGAAGCAGTCAATATCTAATGCCTCTTCAATTTTTGAAAAATCATAGTCAAACAAACGCTTAAATATCTTAAAATCATTTTTGGCAAAATGATTAACTGTACCGTCGCTTGCTCCTACTTTTTCACAAGTAATACTAAATGAATTCTCATTGGTTATAATAAGAAATGTAAGATAATTGTGCCACAAATTAGTATCAAAACCATATGCTGTTGACACGTCCAAAAGTCTCTTCATCTGGTGATAAATTCTTGTTGCCAAAGCCTCATTACTGCAGCTTTTGTTATCAAAATCCTCAAAAATTTCTGCTAACTTATATAATATACAGTCATCGCCTAAATCGCTGTATAATATAAGCTTAGATATCTCTTTGTACATAGTTAGTTCTCCTTGTATTCTATCATTTCATTTAAATCAAAGGAATAAATATACATACGATTAACTTTTCGCTGTAACAGACGCTCTAGAGCTTCTTTATAATAATCTAACTGCTTTTTATATCTTTCAATAAGCAGTCCTTTGGGATTATCATAATGTCTTACTCTGTCAGTTTTATAATCTAAGAGCACCAATTCATCGTTATAATAATAATACATATCAATAACACCCTGAACGAGTATAGTCTCATCAATGCCTTCGTATTCTGGTGATATTGAAGTCGCATTAACACCTAAGATAAATTGTTTTTCTCTAAAGAGTTCTCCTTTTTCAAAGGCTTCTTTTATCTCGGTCGCTTCCTTTGTTGCCATAAATGCTTCTATTTTTTTTACATCTATAAGCAATTTATCCTCTTTACTTATATATCCCTTTTGAACCATTCTGTCAAGCTCATTTTCAATATTTTCGCCGTAATCTATACATTCCATTACTTTATGATACAGAGTACCCATAGCCGCACTGTCTAACTTTTCCTCATTGGCAATGAACTTTGGTACAATTGGAGTAATCTCTGGCTCTAATATAGAAAATGTATCTTCATCATCTATGCTGTGAGCCATCTTCTTTATCTCAGTAACGGTCATTTTGCTATTTAGATTAATTGCTTTTTCAAAAGGATATGGTGTATTCATAAGACTTTCATCATATAAAACTGCTTCCTTTGTAACAACATCATCATTTTCTGCTCTTGAATCAATATTGTAAATATCTTCCTTAGTATATGTTACAAAATCGAATCCGCCCTTTACTACTGCTGGCATTACCATATCCAGATGAGATTTACAATTTAACACATAGCTGTCATCAAAAGACTCCCACTTAACCATTGCATCAATACAATCGCTTACGCACCCTGTCATTATAAGCTTTTCTTTTGCTCTTGTAAGAGCAACATATAAAAGCCTTAATTCCTCCGCTATATTTTCTCTTATAATCCTGTCTGCAATAATATTTTTACCAAGAGTTGCTGTCTTTTCGCGGGTATTTTTATCAATATAATCAATTCCCACACCAAATTCAGAATCCACTATTATCTTTCCTTGCGAATCCTTTCGATTGATATTTTTCCCTAAGCCTGATGCAAATACAATAGGGAATTCAAGACCTTTACTTTTATGTATTGTCATTATTCTTACTGCATTATTTTCAACTGTAGAATTACTGTTACCAAGGTCGATATCATATTCCTTTACCTTTTCAACATATCTTAAAAAATTAAATATACCTGCATAGCTTGTAGCTTCAAACTGTTTAGCCGTTTGAATAAGCATATCAAGATTAAGCTGCCTTTGTTTTCCCAGTCCGTTATTTGCCACATGTGCATAATAACCAGTGTTATAAACTAATTCTCTTATAAGCTCCCTGGCACTTAAATAAACTGCTCTTTTACGATACTTATCCAGTTGTTCTAAAAATGCATTCTTTTTTAGAACTATAGTTTCATCCGCTTCATATTGTTTTAATGCTTCATAAAAGCTTACATGCTTATTACCTGCTCTTATAATAGACATTTCTTTTACATTAAACTCTCCAAAATAAGACATCATAGCCGCTGCTAAAGGTATATCCTGTCTTGGATTATCTATAATTTTTAACATATTTAAAACATCTACTACTTCTTTTGCTTCAAAATAAGCTGTGGAGCTATCTAATATAACCGGTATATTTCGTGTCTTCAAGCCTTCCAAAAACGCTTCTGAATAAGCACTTGTACTTCTTAACAGAATAACTATATCTGAATATTTTGCAATTCTGTATTCGCCTAAATGTTTATCCCAGATATTAATTCCATTAACAGGATCTGTAAGAAAAAGAATCTCGTTGGCAACCATGGCAGCCTCCAATTCTTTTTTCTCCTCATCTCCAACGGCTACCATTACCTTAGTATCTGTAGCAATATTAAGCTTAGTATCTTCAAAATGTGCTGTAGGATTTAATGCTACTTTTTCATCATATTCTATATTTCCCACATTTTTTTTCATAACCATATAAAAAATGTCATTAACACTATTTAATACACAGGCCCTGCTTCTAAAATTATTATGAAGCTCAATCTTTTGATACTTACTGTCTTCTTCAGAATATGTATCATATTTTTCCATAAAGAGTTCTGGTTTTGCAAGACGGAATTTGTATATACTCTGCTTTACATCACCTACCATAAATACATTAGGATTGCCTTTTCTTTCCCTTGAAATGCTTTTCATAATAAATTCCTGTAGATAATTACTATCCTGATATTCATCAATCAAAATTTCTTCGTAATGCTCACTAAGCATATCTGCAAGTTCAGTGTATCCGTCTTCCTTTACAAGAAGCTCCAAAGCCATATGTTCAACATCATTAAAATCTACAATATTTTTTTCTGATTTTGCATTCTTTAATCTTTCATCAAACTCTTTTACCAATTCTACAATAAGCTCTATTGTATCTGCTACATTTAAAATATCAGCCTTCATATCAGCAACATTTTGAAAGAAATATTTTTCCTGAATTTTTTCAAGCATTTTTTTAAATGCAATTATATCATCTTTGAATTCTTCATGTGTACCCTTTTTATTATCTCTTCTTGGTGGTTTAAAGCTACTTTTAACCAGCTTATATAAAGACTCATAATCTGGTGCATTTAAAAGCTCATAAGCATATTGGATAACCTCCTTGTTGCTGACAAGAACTGCATCTTTGTCCTTACCTTCTTTATCCATTATTGCTTTTGTATTTTCTTCTAATGCTGACAACTTGGTTCTTACAATAGATTTTACATTTTCAAGCATATTTTCTGTTATTCTATTTAAAGTAATATCTTCCCTATATGCTTTAACGCACTCATCCAACCACTTATTTGGATAAGGATATGCCCCTGCAAATGTATGAAGTTTATATATTATTTCGTCAATATCCTTGTCCTTCTTACCACTAGAATAGTTATATACAAACTCTCTAAACCTTTTGTCTTTTGTTTTATACCTGTCCTCAAGCAATTGGTTCATAACATCTGCCTTTATAAGCTTTAATTCTGCTTCATCAGCTATTTTAAAGCATGGGTCAATTGAAAGACCTGTAAAATTATTTTTTACAAGATCAAGACAAAAGCTGTCAATTGTACATATCATCGCACTACTGATAAGTAATAATTGTTTATGTAAATGCTGATTATCAGGTGACGCTTCTATTCTTTTTTCAATAGCTTCTCTAAGTCTTTCGCGCATTTCCATAGCTGCTGCATTGGTAAATGTAACTACTAAAAGTCTGTCAATATCGCAGCCATTTTCAACCATCTTTACAATTCTTTCTACCAAAACTGCTGTTTTTCCAGAACCTGCAGCTGCCGAAACTAATATATTTCTATCATGTAGTTCTATAACCTTAGTTTGTTCCGGTGTCCACTTTACCGCCATTGTCTTTCTCTCCTTTCAAATATTCTAAAACATTAACATCCTCTAGCTTTCTATACGAATCTGCCGGTGGCATAAATTTGCATACTTCCTTATATGCGCAATATCCACAGCTATTGCTATAATCGCTTTCCTTATACGGATTAATTGCAATGTCTCCATTCATAATTTTATCGCCATAGTCAACTATTTTATCTATTACAAACTGACCTAAATCTCTTATAAGCTTTTCGCTAATAACATTTACATTTGGTTTTCTCTTTACTGCAAAGGTTTCATATTCAGGATCCATATATGTCTTAACACGCTCATCACTGTTAACATAACCTTGCATTCTACATTCCTTTAAAATGGCATTTTCAATCTTTGTTCCATCATCGTTATCATATATTTTATCAATTATAGGATCCTTTATATTATAATACATAGCTGCGGCAGGTATGGCCTTTTTATTCCATTTAAAATCCATAGCAGCACTAAGATAAGTAAGTAGTTGAAGCTGTAAACCGTTATATATTTCTTTAGGTTTTAATTCATTATCACTTGTCTTATAATCGATTATTCTAATGTATATATTTTCATCATCTTCATATGCATCAATTCTATCGATTACACCCTTTAGTCGTAACATAGCACCGTTAGATAAAGCAAATGTTTCTGTTTCAAATTCCCGTTCAAATTCAATAGGAACAAATTGTCCTAGTTGCAACTGTTTACTTATAGACCAAACTGTCTTATCTAATATCTCAATTGTTTTTTCTACAATAAATTCGTTACGGGCATCCTCTGAATATATATCATCATCCTTTGACACAACCATAGCCTTTACTGCATTTTCAACATATTCTCTTCTTACATCATCCGGAAGATTAGTGTACTCATACGAGCTTGTATTAATCATACGATGAACCTTCTCAATTGCCCCATGAAAAAGATTACCAATATCTGCATCATCAAGTTCATATATCATTCTTTCATTAATCTTTAATCCATACTCTAGAAAATATTGGAATTGACATTTTGAATATTTTTCCATTCTGCTTATACTTCCAAGCAATATGCTGCCGTATAAAAGACGTGCAGTATCTGCGCCAATATTATCTGCAAAACCATCTTTGTACAGTTTCGCCTTTGGTATGACAATATAATCATCATATCCATCATCACTGCCGACACATGTAATATTAAGCTTTTTATATATTTTTATAATATTGTCAATAATATAAGATTTTCTTATCTCTTTCCCATCAAAACCACTTCTGCTATATGACAAATATAATTTGTGAGAAGGTTTAGTAAGATTAAGGTAAAGATAATATCTTTGCACAAATACATTTTCACTAAGCAGTGGCTTAATTTTAAAATTATTATCCTCAAGAATCTGTCTTTCTTTTGTACTTAATATACTGCCACCGCTAAGCTTTACAGGAATAACGCCATCATTAACACCAACTAAAAACAATGCTTTAATATCTTTAAGTCGTGTTCTTTCAACATCACCTATAGTTACCACATCAATTGTAGGTGGTATTATACCAACCTTAACTTCTTTTAGACCTATTTTTAAAATCTGTCCAAATTCTTTAAAGCTAAGCTTATCATCTCCCATAAACTCAACAATTTTATCTAACACCTCTACAATTTTTCCAAATATTTGTGAGTATTCCTTAGCTAATGCCTTCTGATTATCAGTTTCAAACTTAATACGCATAAGCTCTAACTTTTTTTGTATATCCATTGAAACCATGTAATTATATAATAGTACACTATAATCCTTAGCTGTTTTACATTTTTTAAGCCCGTCATTAAACTCTAGAATTTCGTTAAGGAAGGCTTCTCTCCACATATTAATATCGTCAATATAGCTTTCACGTGAGCTCAAACGCTTATTTTTGCGTTGCCATACACCAGACCATCTTTTTTTGCCTCTAATTCCATATGCCAAAACATAATTTTCAAGCTCATCAATATTATCCTGTTCTAAATTGCTGATACCTGATTTTAAATATGTAAACACTGCTGCATAATCAAAATCATTTAAACAAATATCAAGCAAAGACATTATGCCTTCCACTGCCGGATTCGATAATATATTCTTCTTATTATCCAAAAATGCAGGAATACCATTTTGCTCAAAAAGCTTATAAATCATCTCCCCATAATTATCCATATTACCGGTTACTACAGCGATTTCTCTATATCTGTACTTTTCTTTTACAATAAGCTTTCTAATCTCATATATTGCTTTTTCGATTTCTTCCTTTGGATTAGAACATTCATATATATTTATATTATCAACAGCTTCAGTATAAGGCTTTACATTATTTCTAAAAATATTAGCTTCTAAAAATGCAAGCTCGTTTGAATCCTTAAACCTATAATTAGGGCCTGACATTACAAGTGGTTTCTTGATTTCAATCTGGTTTCTTTCAGCTATATCGTAAAGCTTTAGCAAATTATCCTTAGGAAGATAAAACAACTCTTCCTTGCCACTTATAACATTAATTCTTTCAGTAGCATCTATTGTAAATGTAACAATAACCTCTTTTGAGTATTTTAACAATTCTTCTATAAGTTTAAACTGCACAGGTGTAAAACCGGTAAAGCCATCAAGAACAAATACTGTATTCTTAATGTAATCCGATTCTTTTACATTAGCGCTTAATATTTCTAATACTTCCTCCATTGCTATATATCTGCCATCTATATATGAAATAAATTCCTTATATACAAGCAAAACATCCTTAAGCTTTACACTTAAAGTATCATAGTTTTTAACATTCTCAATCACATTTTTTAGACCATCAGCAGAAATATCATATTGTAAAAGTTCTGATATAAGTGACTTTATTTCCTCAATATATCCCATCTTATCAATATTTTTTGATAAAATATGAAGCTTATCTTTATTCTTCTCTACCAGTTGTCTTATTATAATATCTTTTCCTAAATCATCTAATTGTCTGTTAAGCCTTATACCAAGCTCATCAAATACCTTATGAGCTAATCTTACAAAGCTTGAAGCATCAATATTCATAACTCCTTTACCCGGATGCATATTAACAATTATTTTCTGTGTTTCCATTGTAAACTGTTCTGGAACTATTATCTGATAACTAATCTTATCATCCTCTAATGCAGCTGTTATAACATCCTTATATAACTTATAAGATTTTCCGATTCCACTTGAACCATAAACTATCTTTAACGCCATATTTTCACTCCTTTTCTAATTTTTATGCATACTTTTCTTAAAGCAAAATATAATTCAATATAAACATTTTAGCGAGGTACATATATGAATTCAGGTACAAAAATTGTAATAATCAAATCCAAACATCTTATATACACCGCCATCATAGCTCTACTCATCATCATCCTTGCAATTGTTATAATAATAGGTCTAAGAAAAAATGATGATACTGTCACAAGTGCACCGGTTACATATTCTGCAGGTATATATACCAGTTCTCTTGTTCTTAATGGTAATCCTGTAGAATTACAAATCACTCTTGATAAGGATAAAATCAAAAGCATAGATCTTGTAAATATCTCCGAAAGTGTAACTACTATGTATCCTCTTATCGAGCCTACTTTAGACGACATTGAAAAACAAGTCTTAAGAAACAATTCTACACAAAATATAAGCTATAGCGAAGATGCTCAATATACCGCTCTTATACTTCTAGAAGCTATTGATTTCACACTTAGCAAAGCAATTATAAATGATGTTTCTGTACAATAATCTGTACAATTATCATATGACGCAGAAAACTATGTCTTCTGCGTCATATATTATATCTCATTAAGTTCATCTAACCATAGCTTTGCTACTGCATCGCTTGGCATTTTAAGACCATTTCTTGGTGATACTGATATAACACTTGCTTTAGGTCCATCTGGCATACAGCTTCTCTTAAATTGCTGTGTAAAAAATCTTCTATAGAATAATTTAAGCCATTTTAACACTTCTTCCAATGTATATTCATCAGAAAATGCTTCTGATGCCATTCTAAGTATCTTTTTAGGCTCATAGCCATATTTTAAAATATGATATATAAAGAAATCATTTAATTCATAAGGGCCTACAATGTTTTCTGTTATCTGGGCTATATTCCCCTCTACAGTAGGCAAAAGTTCCGGGCTTACTGGAGTATCAACAATGGAAAGAAGTACGTTATTTAACTCTTCATTACCACAATTCTTTCCATAGCTTCTTACAAGTTGTCTTACTAAGGTCTTTGGAATGGATGCATTTACGCCATACATGGACATATGATCTCCGTTATAAGTTGCAAAACCAAGAGCCAGTTCTGACAAATCTCCTGTTCCTATAACCATACCATTTTCTTTGTTGGCCATATCCATCAATATCTGTGTGCGCTCTCTGGCCTGAGCATTTTCAAAAGTAACATCATGAACATTTTCATCCTGTCCTATATCTTTAAAATGCTGTAAAACCGCATCCTTTATTGATATTTCTTTCAAATCAACACCTAAAAGTTCCATTAATTTTAATGCATTGGCATAGGTTCTATTGCTTGTTCCAAAACAAGGCATTGTTATGGCCTTAATATTTTTACGTGGCAATGCAAGCATATCAAATGCATTCACCACAACTAATAGTGCCAAAGTCGAATCAAGACCACCTGATACGCCTATTATGGCTGTTTTGCAGGAAGTATGCTCTAATCTCTTTCTCAGTCCGTAGGTTTGTATATTTAATATATCCTTACATACTTCATCTGTGTTTTCCTTTGGTATAAATGGCATCTTATTATACACGCGTCCACTTACAACATTCATATTCATATTGAAAGTAACTGTATATAAACTAGCAGTAGCATCCTTTGTTTCTATAGACTCTGACTCTTTTTTAACTCTTTTTAAATCTACTACTGATGTAATCATATCTTTGGAAAATGGTTCTTTTTCCTCAAGACATTCGCCATTTTCAACAATTAAGCTGTGACCTGAATATACCAAATCCTGTGTCGATTCTCCCATACCGGCATTTGCGTAGATATATGCACATTTATTAAAA
The DNA here is from genome assembly GCA_045543455.1 of Lachnospiraceae bacterium. Taxonomy (GTDB): domain Bacteria; phylum Bacillota; class Clostridia; order Lachnospirales; family Lachnospiraceae; genus SIG291. Next base: position 893 of record JAZQMK010000091.1, on the reverse strand, counting down.
GCTGATTTTGCACAAACCATGTTGTATCTATATTGGCGTTTACCGGATTCTTCCCAGTCTGCTGCTGAATTTACAATTAAACTTATGCCTTTAGCCATATATTTTAAATGCATATCATCATATTCCAGGCTACCACTTATAGGCTCTGTAGCCACGGTAAATTCTGGCATTTCTTCACATTCAAAAACTATATTTTTTGCAAATGGTACTTCCTGATTATTAATATTTTCTATGTATAATCTTTCATCAGGTGTTGAAAAATATCTTCTAAATGTGGTATCTGCACAATTTTTTGGTATCAATGCAAGAATTTTACCTTCTTTTATAACAGCTGTAACATTATAAAGCTTTGTCTTCTTTTTATATGGCAAACCGACAAATATAAGCATATCCACAGCCTTTTGGCTAGCTGTTACAATATCACACAATGTGTCTTTTGCTCCATTTATAAGTCTGTCCTGTAAAAATAAATCATCACATGTTGCACCTGTTATTGCAAGTTCTGGAAATACAATCACATTTACTTTATTTTCACATCCGCTCTCTATAAGACGTACTATCTCTTGTCCGTTATGCATACAATCTGCCACTTTAATATTTGGCGTTGCAGCGGCAACTTTAACAAAACCATCTTTCATATTAATCCTCCATTCAAAAGCATTGATACTTCTCTTTTTCTATTATGTAGTGTGTGAACAATACTCTGTAATGTTCACACATTATAGGCTACTCTATAATATTGTCTGCAGTTGTCGTAGGTGCAACTGTTGTTGGAGCTGTTGTAGCCGGACCAATTGATGCTCCCTCATCATCTACAGAAGCACTGCAACCTGTTAACACTGCTAAGCCCATTGTCACTAATAAAACCAATGTAAGATATTTTACTTTTCTCA
>JAZQMK010000090.1:0-50077 GCA_045543455.1 Lachnospiraceae bacterium | reverse complement strand
CATTAACAGCATCAATCTTTGATATGGCATAATCAATATTCTTGTTGCTGCCCTTCTTATAAGCACCTATATTAATCAAATCCTCAGCTTCGTTGTATGTAGCAAGTACATTTTTCAATCTGCCCGCCATCTTCTTATGCTCTTTATCAGCAATCTGGCTCATACAACGCGAAATGCTTTGCAACACATCGATAGCCGGATAATGATTCTTATGTCCCAACTTTCTCGATAACATAATATGTCCATCAAGAATACTTCTAGCCGTATCAGTAATCGGCTCATTAAAATCATCACCATCAACAAGGACAGTGTAAAGTCCTGTAATAGAACCTTTGTCAGCCATACCAGCACGTTCAAGAAGCTTTGGCATCTCGCTGTATACACTTGGCGGATAACCTCTTGTAACCGGAGGCTCGCCGGACGCAAGACCAATCTCTCTTTGTGCCATAGAAAAACGTGTAAGTGAGTCCATCATAAGAAGTACATCTTTGCCCTGATCTCTAAAATATTCTGCAATGCTTGTAGCTGTTTTTGCAGCCTTATTTCTAATTAGGGCCGGTTTGTCCGAAGTTGCAACTACAATTACACTTCGTTTCATACCTTCTTCGCCTAAATCTCGCTCAATAAATTCACGAACCTCTCTACCACGTTCACCAATAAGTGCAATAACATTTATATCTGCCTTAGTATTTCTTGCGAACATACCAAGTAATGTACTCTTACCAACACCACTTCCGGCAAATATACCAATTCTTTGACCCTTACCTACTGTGATAAGTCCATCTACTGCTTTAACACCTAATGGAAGCACCTGTGAAATAATTTCTCTTGTTAAAGGGTCAGGCGGTGGTGCCTCAACTGAATATTCAGTTCCTTCATACAACTCTTCACCTGATACCGGTCTTCCAAGACCATCTAAGGTCTTTCCTAACAGTTTGTCTGACACCTTTACAGTCAGCGGCTTGCAAGTATTTTCAACTATACATCCTGGACCAATACCATCAATATTGTCAAATGGCATCAGCAGAATTTTATTGTCTACGAAACCTACAACCTCTGCAAATGTTGGTTCATAACCGTCATCCTTAGGATAAATTTTGCACAAATCGTTCATTTTTGCATCTGGTCCCATAGATTCTATTGTTAAACCAACTATCTTTGAAACCCTGCCCATTTTTCTATAAAAGGTTTTTTCAGTAAGCTTTAAATATTTTTCACTAACTAACATTACACCTTTCCTTCTTTCGTGCTTATATACAACTTAACACTTTGATTTCTTTAATTAGTCCTTCTAGTTGAACATCTAAGCTACAATCAAATACACCTGAGTCAGTTTCTATAATACTTTGATTTTTTGAAAGTTTATCATCCTGACACACCTCAATCATAGCTCCGTTAGAAATGTTTTTATACAGCTTGCTTATGTTATCATTTACAAACTGATAATCCTGTGGTGATACTTTTATAACAAAATTTTTACCTGTTTCAATATCATCAAGTACACTTGTTATAAGATGCATTATCACACTCTTATCTACGTCTGCAACTGCTCTTGTAACCTTGTCAAATACTTCAGTAATTGCCATTACAAGCTGTGGTTCTAACTGTTCCTTCATATATGTGTATTCGTCGTCTAAAGCATTTTTCTTTGCATTATAATCTGATTCTAGCTGTATGCGGAATTTTTCATTTTCAACAAGACTTTTCTTTTTGCCTTCTTCATATGCCCTGTTATATGCTTCAAGCTTAATTGCTTCTGCCTGTTCCATAGCTTCTTTAATAATTGCTTCTGCCTGATTCTTAGCATCATTAATAGTATCATCAGCCTTTTTTTGCATATTCGCTGCATACTCTTCATCAGAAATAAGGTCTTCAACCTTTTCAACTTCCAGACCTGCCACAAAGCCGTCTGTAGTTTCCATCTCTTTTTGTTCGTATAATTTAATCTTAATGCTTTCTAACTTTCTCATAAGCATTTCGTTATTATCAATAACTCTTGCATCCTTTTGAGAATTGTAAACATTAAAACCTTTCACTAAATTAGACAACTAGCTCGTCACCTCCGCCTCTGGCGATAACAATCTCAGCTGAATCTTCAAGCTTTCTAATAATGTTAACAATCTTCTGTTGAGCTTCTTCAACATCCTTGAGTCTGACAGGTCCCATAAATTCCATATCTTCCTTTATCATAACAGCAAGACGCTTTGAAAGGTTGTTGAAAATAACTGTCTGTACTTCCTCGTTAGAACCCTTAAGAGCAATAGCAAGGTCGTTGTTATCAACATCTCTAAGAACTCTTTGAATTGTTCTGTCATCAAGAGAAAGAATATCTTCGAATACGAACATCTTTCTTCTGATTTCGTCTGCAAGTTCTGGCTCGTCGATTTCCAGTGTTTCCATAATATGTTTTTCTGTACCTCTGTCAACAGAGTTAAGAATTTCAACGATAGAATCAACACCACCAACAATTGTGTAATCCTGATTAACAAGTGCAGCAAGTTTCTTTTCTAAGATTCTTTCCACTTCTTTTATTACATCAGGAGATGTTCTATCCATCTGTGCTATACGCTTTGCAACATCCGCCTGTTTTTCAGGTGGTAGCGCAGATACAACCTGCGATGCCTGACCAGGTGACAAATAAGCAAGAATAAGTGCTATTGTCTGTGGATGTTCATCCTGAATAAAGCTTAAAAGCTGTGCAGGATCTGTCTTTCTTATAAATTCAAACGGTCTTACCTGTAAGCTTGCAGTTAATTTACCAAGTACAACCTTAGCCTGCTCCACACCAAGTGCTTTTTCAAGAAGTTCTCTTGCGTAGTTAATACCACCTTCAGCAATATATTGCTGCGCAAGACAGACTTCATAGAATTCTTTCATTACACTTTCTTTCATCTGTGGTGAAACACTGCTTATATTAGCTATCTCAAGTGTAAGCTGTTCTATCTCATCTTCTCTTAAATGTTTAAATACCTTTGAGGATTTCTCCGGGCCTAATGATATCAGCAATATTGCCGACTTTTCAAGTCCGCCCATCCCGTCACGATGTTTTGCCATATCTTACTATTCCCACCCTTCGTCTAACCAGTTACGTAATAATAACGCAACGGCTTCTGGATTTTCGTCGACAAATTTTTCGATTGCTCTTCTGACATCTGATTTATCCTGTAAATTAATATCATCAATTCTCTCTTGTCGTTCTCTTGTTGTTTCAAGCATTTCTTCAACTGATAATTCAGGTTCTGATTCAGAAACTGTAAGTGGTCTTGCACTTCTGATTACCACAAATGCTAATAATAACACTATAATTGCAGCTATAATAAGCTGTACATAGAAGCTTGCATCTCTTCCGCTTTCTGTTGGCTCATAGAAATGTGGAATCTTATATGCTACAATCTTAACATTTTTAGCATTAATACCTGTACCATAAGCAACAAGCTCTTTTAACTCTTCTGAAACCTCTAACTGTTCCCATTCTGAATGTTGTTTTTTAAATTCGTCCCATGAAATATCTTTCAAAAGGCCCTGAGCCTTAATAGCATCATATTCATATACAACATTGTTATGTAACACTATCGAAATAGATGAGGTGTCATATATAAGTTCGCCTTGCGATTTCAAAGTAGTTGTAACAAATTCGTTAGGCTGATAGCTGTACTTTTTAATTGACTGTTTAACATATCCGCCAGAACCATCTGAAATCAAATAATCTGTCTCATCATCATTTGAATCTGTTCCTGGAATACCGCCTGTAGCTGCGCCCTTGCTTTCAGATACCTGTTCATATGTTTCATCAAATACTACTTCATCCTGAAGTTCAAATTCCTTTGCCACAATTGTTACATTATCAAAATTGAAGTCAATCTTAGGATCAATAATAGCATCGTTATACATAGGAAGCTGAATTAACATATCACGAAGTGCATTCTTCATTGTATTTTCAATCTGAAGCTGATATTTATGCTTTCCTGTAATTGAACCAATGCTTGAAGAGCCTTCATGACCTGCATACATCAATTCTCCGGTATTAGAAATAATTGTAATCTTATCTGTATTCTTATTGCCTACTGCTGTTTTAATAAATGTAGCTATGCTTTCTGCAATGCCTTCTTCTAATTCCTTTTCAAGAATAAGAACTACACCTACAGATTTTTCTTCCTGAGTTGCAATAATAACCGATGTAGATTCCGGAATATCAAGACTTACCTTAGCATCCTTAATACCTTCAATTGTTCTTAAGTCTTCACTTAATTTACTTTCGAGATACAACTTATATCTCTTAGTTTTATCTGCTTCAGTTCCAGAAAATCCTACATTCAAAGCATCCTCAAGACTATATCCACTAGCCTTAATATTACTTGAACCAAGTAATATCTTAGCATCTGTAAGCTTTGACTTATCAACTCTTACTGTACGGGCATCATCATCAATCTCATATAAAATAGCATTTTCTGTCAGTAATTCCTGAACCTGTTTTACCTGTGTAGCATCATCACAAACTACCAACTCTTGCCATTTAGGCTGTGAAAATACCCATGTCAAAATACCTATTGTAGCAATTGCCACCAATATTACGCTTATAGCAGCTGTCTTTTGTTTTGATGTATATTTATTCCAAAATTCCTTGAGACGATCAAGAATACCTTTTATTCTCTCGTTCATATATCTATCTCCTTATATCCTTACGGATTTTATATCTGCATATTCATAATCTCTTTATATGCTTCAAGCACCTTATCTCTTATAGCCACTGTATATTGGAGTGAAAGATTAGCCTTTTGCTGAATAACTCCAAGTTCATGTGTGCTTGTTATCTTACCCAAAGCGAAATCTATCTCCGCCTGTTGAGCATCCTGAATATATGTATTAGTGTCGCTTACCAAACCCATCGCTGCATCAAGTATTGTTGAAAATGCATCATCGCCACCGTTTTTAGAGCTTAACTGCTCACCTGATACAAGCTTTTGAGCTATCTGCGACGCATTCATATTACCGTATCCGTTAATTAATGATATTGCGTCCACTGTCAATACCTCCTAATTTTATTTTCCTACTTCTAAGCCCTTAGAAGCCATACCCTTACTTGCGTTAAATGCTGTAACATTCGCCTCGTAAGATCTGGTTGCTGAGATAAGATTAGTCATCTCAGTAATAATATTTACATTAGGCATTTCAACATACCCATCTTCGTTAGCATCTGGATGTGCCGGATCATATACAAGATTCATAGGTGTCTTAGTATCCTCAACAATCTCAGTAACCTTTACACCGTCACCTGCGTAATAACCATTAGCCTTATTAAGTTCATCCTTAAAACTTAATGAAATCGAATCACGCTCCTGAAAAACCACTGTTTTTCTTCTGTATGGAGTTCCATCTGCAGTTCTTGTTGTATTAACATTCGCAATGTTTTGCGAAATAATATCTGTTCTTAATCTTTGTGCAGTCATACCTGTTGCACTTATATCAAATGAATTAAACAACGCCATATGTACTACCTCCTAATTATGTCAATACCGATTTAATACGGTTAAATTCCTGAGTCATACTGTCGATAAGAGCATCGTACTCTATCTGGTTCGCTGCCAGTTCAACGTTCTCTGTCTCTATATCTACATTATTGCCATCAAGTCTGTATGACAATGACTGATATTCTGTATACACATAAGGGTCAAGGTTGTTAAAATCTACATTCTTAACTGCATCAGTAAGGCTTCCTAGTCCCTTATCTGCACCTGCTAACTCTGCTTCAAGACATGTAGAAAATTCAAGATCTTTTCTCTTATATCCTGGAGTGTCAACATTAGCTATATTGTTAGTCAATATCTCATTTCTCTTCCATTTTGCATTAGCGGCTGAATTAAGCACATTAACATAAGCAAATGCATCTGTATTAAGCATATAAAACTCTCCTTTCGTTTCCACGCGTCCCTGCTTCATTCTATTCTCATAATACTTCTTACTCATACGGGCATAGTATTACAACATTCTACATTATATTATATACATTTTGTCGAAAATTACAAGGTTAAATCCATAAATACTATATTAAAAATTTAAAAATTTACTAGCTTTTGTCATATTTTGTAAAATTCCTACAACTACAACTTTACTTATTTATGTAAACCACTCTTGAATTACTGAATTTTTAACATTTTCTTACACAAAAACAAGGAAGCACCTTTAATGCTTCCTTGCATAACATTAATCTCTTTCAATTCCAAGCTCATCAAAAATCAAATCGTTAACAACCTTGATATAGGTTCCTTTCATACCTGAAGATCTTGATTCAATTACACCGGCACTTTCAAATTTACGAAGGGCATTAACAATAACCGATCTTGTTATACCTACTCTATCTGCAACCTTACTTGCTACAAGTATACCTTCTGTTCCGTCTAACTCCTCAAAAATATGCTTGATTGCTTCTAATTCCGAGAACGATAATGTTCCAATAGCTGATTTTACTACATTTATCTTACGTTGTTCTTCAGCATTTTCGTCATTAACAGCTCTCATCATCTCAAGGCCAACTACAGCTGTACCGTATTCACACAAAATAATATCATCAATATCATAAGCTTCACCGTACTTATACATGAATAGGGTACCAAATCTTTCTCCAGAAATATCTATTGGAGCTACCATTGCTTTGTAATCCTTAACACCTTTTCCTTCAAAACCCATAGTTGAAAGGCTTACATTTTCTTTAGTTGAAAGAACACCCAAGAATCTTTCATTAAGCATTCTGTCGATGATACCACCAACTTCGTCCTTAATAAGTTCTTTAATCTCAGTTACGTCACCATATGAACTTACGCCTAAAACTTTGCCTTTCTTACTGATAACCAAAACATTAGATTCCAAAACTTCCGCTAAAACTTTACATACATCATTAAAAACGAACTTGTGTGAATTGTTATTGTGTAACAGTTTGTTGATTTTTCTTGTCTTGTCCAATAATTGTACGCTCATTATCATTCTCCATTCTGTTTTAGTTTTATAAGTAAACTATACCACTACATTGAGGTTTTTGCAATACTTTTTTTGCATTTTTTTAAAATTTTCTAACAATTTTAGTTTTTGCTATTTATTTTCAATATAACCACATTCATTATTTGAACAACTGATTTTATTTCCTTTTTCAAGCATATATTCACCACATTGCGGACATTTCTTGTCGCTTGGCTTTTGCCAAGACATAAAATCACACTCTGGAGCCTTTTCACAACCAAAATATCTTCTTCCCTTTTTTGTTCGTCTGACAACTATATCTGAACCACATTTTGGACACTTTACGCCTGCCTTTTCAAGATATGGCTTTGTGTTTTTACAATCTGGGAAGCCTGGACATGCTAAGAATTTACCATGAGGACCATACTTTACAACCATATTTCTGCCACATTCTTCGCATATTACATCTGTAACTTCATCTTCGATAACAATATTTTCAAGTTCTTCCTCTGCTAACTTTACTGCTTCTTCCAAATCAGGATAAAAATTACGAATTACTGTCTTCCAGTTAACAAGACCTTCGCCAATCTTATCTAAAAGGCCTTCTAGATTTGCTGTAAAATTAACATCTACGATACTAGGAAATGCTTTTTCCATAATATCATTAACAGCTTCGCCTAACTCTGTCACATACAATGATTTTTCTTCTTTGATTATATATCTTCTGGCAAGAATTGTTGTAATTGTAGGTGCATAAGTACTAGGACGACCAATTCCAAGTTCTTCTAAGGTTTTAACCAAGGACGCTTCTGTATAGTGTGCCGGTGGCTGTGTAAAATGTTGTTTAGTCGTAAATTCTTTAAATTTCAGTTCCGTATCCTTATCTAAAAGATTCACCGCCTTGTCAGTCTGTTCCTTATCGTCTTCATCACTATAAACCGACATAAAACCGTCAAATTTAATATTTGATGTAGCCGTTGTAAAAATATAATCACCATATTTTATCTTGACTGAAACCGTCTCATATACAGCACTCGCCATCTGACTTGCCATAAAACGTTTCCAAATAAGTGAATATAATCTAAACTGGTCTCTTGAAAGAGAATCCTTAACATTTACTGGTGTAAGGCTTACATCTGTTGGTCTTATTGCTTCGTGAGCATCTTGAATCTTTTTGTTAGATTTCTTTACTTCACTTGTTAAACAATATTCCTTGCCGTAATTGTCTTTAATAAATTCCGAAGCCATAACAACCGCTTCATCTGCTACTCTTGTCGAATCAGTACGTAAATAAGTAATAATACCCATTGTACCAATACCTTCTATATCAACACCTTCATAAAGCTGTTGAGCAATTCTCATTGTTTTATGTGTAGCAAAATTAAGAGTCTTTGATGCTTCCTGCTGTAATGTACTAGTTGTAAATGGAAGCGGTGCTTTTTTAACTCTTTCACCCTTTTTTATGTCATCAATGGCATAGCTTGCTTTTTTAAGCTTTTTTATAATGTCATCTGTCTGTTTTTTATTTTCAAGTTCAATCTTACCTTTTTCATCACCATAAAATTGAGCTGTAAGCACTCTCTTACTTCCCTTTATGTCAAAATCAGCTTCCATGGTCCAATATTCTTTTGCAATAAAGTCATTGATTTCCTTTTCTCTGTCACAAATTATCTTAAGAGCAACTGACTGAACTCTTCCCGCACTTAAACCACGCTTTTTTACCTTAGTCCAAAGCAAAGGACTAATACTGTATCCAACCATTCTGTCAAGTATTCTACGTGACTGCTGTGCATCTACCAAATCAAGATCAATCTTTCTTGCTTCTTTTAAAGATGCCTTAACTGCATTTTTAGTAATTTCGTTAAAGCTGATTCTGTTAATATTTTTATCCTCTAACTTTAATGCACTTGCAAGATGCCATGAAATTGCCTCACCTTCGCGGTCAGGGTCAGTTGCAAGATATACTTTTTCTGCCTTTTTAGCTTCTTTTCTAAGTTTGGCAAGCACATCTCCTTTTCCTCTTATAGTAATATATTTAGGTTCAAAATCATTTTCAATATCAACGCCCATCTGACTCTTAGGCAAATCTCTTACATGTCCGTTAGATGCGCATACTTCATAATTGCTTCCAAGGAATTTCTTAATCGTCTTAACCTTAGCAGGCGACTCCACTATAACCAAATACTTAGCCATATTAACTCTCCAATCTTAGGGTATATTATCACTCCATTGTTTTCGCATAATAGTTTTTAGGGTTCTCCACCACAATCCCTTTCATAATAAGATTTAGCAAAGCTTCAAAAATCTCATCATAATCAAGACCACTTTCTTCTATTATGGTACCTATGTCTTTAGGCAACAAATCGAGACCACTATACACTATTTTTTCATTTTCTGCAAGTGTAAAATGAATTTTTTTATTATTTTCATTATTTTTAGCGGCTGATATTTTAAAAAATTCAAATAAATCTTCAATATCCGTTATAATATTTGCTCCATTTTTTATAAGTTCATTTGTCCCTTTACTAAGCTCATCTCCAAACCTTCCAGGAAGTGCAAAAATTTCTTTTCCTTGCTCTAAGGCCTGATCAACCGTAATCAGCGAACCACTTTTTGCTCTTGCTTCTATTACTATTACTGCATCTGCCAAACCACTTATTATCCTATTACGCATAGGAAAAAATCCTGCCATTGGCTGTGTCTTTATGGGATGCTCCGATATTATCACCCCTCTCTTGCACAAATTATCATATATTTCAATATTTTCTCTTGGATAACACACATCCACACCACAGCCTAACACTGCGCAGCTTAAATAATCATACTCCAGACTACCTAAATGTGCCGCCCTGTCAATACCCTTAGCCATACCGCTAATCACCATAATATTATGCCTCGCCAAATGAGTAGCTATGTATTTTGCCATTTCAAATCCGTATCTACTACATTCTCTTGCTCCAACAATAGCTACGGTTTTCCCTTCAAAGCCCTCAAATCGGCCCTTATAGTATAAACCATATGGATAATCGTAGGTTTGCTTTAGCTTTGACGGATACTTTTTATCATTTACTGAAATAAACTCTACTCCTGCTTTTTTCATTTTTTCATATTCTGTTTTAATTGTATCTTTATTTCGATTATTTAAAATAGTTTCAATATCTTTTTCTTTTAATACTCCTTGAAAATGTATGGCATCTGCTGTAAAAACATCCTTAACATTTTCAAATTTTTCTAAAATAATCTTCTTTTTTACACTTCCAATTCCATGAAGATTATTGAACCAAAAATCATATAAAATATCTTCCATATTTCCCCCTATATTCTATAACTAATTGCTTCACTTATGTGCTTCTTTTTAATTAGGTCACTTCCTTCCAAATCACCAATTGTACGAGCTACTTTAATTATTTTATGCGCTCTTCTCATTTCTAAATGCATCTTATTCAAATAATTTTCTAAAAGTTTTTCAGCTCCCTCTTCAAAATGACAGAATTTCTTAATCTCAGAAGCACTAAGCGATGAATTGTATTGAATTTTTTCATTTTTGTATCTTTTTTGTTGTATCAGCACTGCATCCCTTACTTTTTCTCTCATAGTCTTTGAATTATACTCCTCACAATCCTCTTTATTTTCACTTACACATGCCATAATATCAACTCTGTCCATAAATGCATTACTAATTTTTCCTATAAAACGCTTAATTTCATTTTCACTGCATTTACATTTATTACGGTCCGGATAATAACCGCATTTGCAAGGATTCATCGCTCCCACCAGCATAAAATCTGCCGGATACTGAATCTTACCATAATTACGACTTAATACTATCTCCTTATCCTCTAACGGTTGTCTTAGCATATCTAAATTTCTTGCAGAAAATTCCGTTAATTCATCTAAAAATAAAATGCCCTTATTTGCCAGACTTATTTCTCCCGGTACAGGATATGGTCCTCCACCAATCAGTCCAGCAAAGCTTATTGTGTGGTGTGGACTGCGAAATGGTCTTGTTAACACGTCAATATTCTTTATTTCTTCGCTCCCTGCAACGCTGTATATTGATAAAACCTCTAATTTTTCCTCATATGAAAGTGGAGAAATTATAGTAGGCAGCCTTTTTGCCAGCATTGTTTTCCCAACTCCCGGTGCCCCAATATATACAATATTATGAAACCCCGCCGCAGCTACCATACTGGCTCTTTTAGCATATTTACATGCCTTTACATCCATATAATCCATATCATATTCATTATTTTCCACAGATTTATCCGTATATATATTAACTTCCTGCTCCTTTGAAAGTTCTTTTATAACCTCTTTTAAATTATCTGCCTTAATAATTATTATGTCAGATACAATTTTCGCTTCCTCATAATTATCCGAAGAAATCACAAATCTTTTAATTCCATTTTTTTTGCCTTCCAAAATCACAGGCAAAATTCCTCGCACCCCCCTTATACTTCCATCAAGACTCATCTCACCTATTACCAATGTATTTTTTAAGGCATCCGCTTCTAATATACCCATATTTGCAAGTATTCCAAATGCTATGGGTAAATCAAAGCCTGTTCCTGTCTTCCTTATGTTTGCAGGTGAAATATTTACAGTTATCTTTGCAGGCGGCATTAAAAAGCCCGAATTTTTCATCGCCGTCTTAACTCGCACTCCAGCCTCCTTAACCTGTGTAGTAAGAAATCCGGTCATATCAAATATAGGAATACCATTCCCCATATCTACTTCAACCTTAACAAGCTGCGCCTTAATCCCTATTAAGGACGCACTAATTATGCTGTTGTACATAAATCCTCCATTCCGTGTGGGAAAATGTGGCAGAACTGCCTCGAATATGTTTATATTTTATTATGAAGAAATGTTTTCGTCAACCATCTTGTCATATTTTTTTCAAAGTATTATACTGTTCTTAAAAAATAAATGGAGGTTTACTATGGATTTTTACAACCTGGTTTTGAACAATCGCTCCTACAGAGCATTTGATGAAAATAAAGAGATCACAATGGACACTTTAAAACAGCTTATTAATATGGCCCGTTTAACACCTAGCGGTGGAAATTTACAACCCTTGCGATATATACCCATAAATGATAAATCTATCAACGAAAAAGTCTTCTCTTGCTTAAAATGGGCAGGTTATTTAAAGGATTTTGACGGACCTAAACCCGGCAATCGACCAAGTGGATATATTGTTATGCTTAGCAAAGCAAATACAATTACTCATGACGAAGGAATCGCAGGTCAAACCATTTTATTAGCCGCCACTTCCATGAAGCTTGGCGGATGTTTTATCGGAAATATTGACAGAGAAGCTTTATCCTCTATCTTAAATATTCCTTCCGATTTAAGAATTGCCCTCGTTATAGCTTTAGGTTACCCCTCAGAACAAATAGAATTAATAGAGATAAATGAAAATGATGATATTAAATATTATCGCAATAATAATATTCATTATGTTCCTAAAATATGTTTAGATGATATTATAATGCAAAACGGATAGGCGAAACACCTATCCGTTTTTTTATTAATCTAAGTTAAATAACTCTGATAATTTAATTTTTACTTTTGCATAACCTTTTCTACCCTTAGCATCAGAAGCTTCTACAGTTACATAAATACAATCTTCTGTATATGTTCCACTGTATATATCAGACTTAATACACTCAGCTATACCAAGTGCAGGATCCTGACCCTTAAGCATTGTTGTTGCGCTTCTGTTATTTCTGTATGCCGGATTAGTTCTTGTATCTTGAGCTGTATCATCTGTGTAGTGTTCTACTAACTGATCTCCAGCATCATATGTACCATTGTTATTGTTATCATAGAATACCTTAACATCTTTTACCTTTGAACCATCAATAATATCTGGATCAAATACATGGTATTCAAGACCAGCCTGCATTGCTGTTTCATCTACTGTAAGAACATATGCGTTCTTTTCATTGTAGTCTCTTGAACCATTAAGTATCTTAACCTCTGGTGGATTGTTTGCTGCCTTAATAGCGGCTACCATTGTATTGATGAAAAGTTTAAGCTCATCTGCTGTAAAGTTTTCAGCGTCACTTTGCTGATGTCCGGCACCTGAATATGTTATATTACCCTTTGAGTAAATATAATAATTATTAGCACCATCTCTATTAGCATAGTTATACAAGCTTGAACCATTTATGCCTTCAACACTAGCTGAACCGTCCAATGTATACCATACCATAACTTCTTCATCTTCAAGATTTAACTGACACCACTGTGAGTGAGTTGTTCTAATTGGAATTCTGTCGCCAATTATAAATGGATACTGTGTAATATATCCTGAGTTAATCTTTGCAGCCTGTGTTGTATATGGAAGGTAATTGCCCCATGCATTTGTAACAGCCTGTGTCTGACTAAACATATAGTTATATGGTAACTTTGTTGCAGAAGTAGCTGATGTAGCCTGTCTTAAAATAAGCATATTTGTAAAACCGTGCTTTAAACCATCTGAGTAGCTATATTCTGAGAATGCATTTGAATATGTACCGCCTAATACATTAAACTTATCCATACCAACTATATCTCTTAATACTGTTGATAATGAATATCCCCATGTACTTACAGGTCTGTGCATATTATAACCAACTGCATCGTGACAGAATAATACTGAGTTACCTTCTTCAATATAATACTTAAGGTTAGCTACTGCACCCTTATCATTATAAGTGTTCTTAAATGCATTACCATATGAATCATAGAATCCCATCATAACCATATCAAATATGTCTGAAAGCTTATCTTCGCCTGAATCAACACCATCTCTTGCATCAAATGGTACACCCGACGATGCTGTAGCGTCTTTTACAAGTACTTCTGCACCTGTATTCTTATCTGTTTCAATATGGTACTTAAATGTTCTTTCGTTAGGATCATACCACTTACTAAATTCTGCTGCTGAAACTGTTACAATATTAATATTGTAATCCTTTACTTCTCCAAGAAGCTTGTAGAATTCTCTATATTTTGAAGGTATTTCATGAATATCTTCAAGGTTAGTAACTCTATTCTTGTATGACCAGTTATCAAGTACTATACCATTTGAATTAGCAATTTTTCCTCCTGGTGTCCAGTCAAGCGCATAAGCAATATGAAGTACGTAAATATCTTTCTTTTCACTTGGTTCACAAGCTGAATATCCAATCTTTGATGTATATACAAGATTTGATACTGACTCATTGCCTGCTGCATCAACATTCACCTGATATAATACAAATTTCCAAGGAATCATACCTGACATAATTTCAGGAATTTCAAATGAAATTGTTGTATAACCTAGTGAGTAACCATATGCATTTGTCTCAATTGTTACACCATGTTCTGATGAATCATAAGCTAATTCTGATTCATATTCACCTAAAGCATCTTCACGGTAAATACCATCACCGTTAATATCAAGATATACCTTAGCTACATATTTTGTATTAGCGCTACCTCTTACTTTAAATTTGTAAGTATATGTATATTTTGATGATGCATTTTTCTTAACGAAGTTTGTTCCGTTATATTCAACAGGTGTTCCGTTTTCAGCAAAAATTATATCAGGGAATCTGTTAGAATTTGCATATGCCTTGAATAACGCTGCTGTATCATTTAATGATGGAACTACTGTCTTTTTGCCTAATACTTCATTTAATAATTTGTACATTTCTGACTTAGAATCTACTACACTAGTATTAACTGAAGTTCCATTTACCAAATCCTTATGTACTGTAAGTACTCGGCTTGAATTTACATAGTTAGTAAGATCTTTTCTCTTTGCTGCTGTAATATCATTACCTGAAAGTCTTACCTTATAATTATTATTAGTTACTTTCTTACCATTATGGTATAACCAATTTAACTGGTGCTTTGGATTAGATGCTAAATCCGCTGCTGAAATGTCTGTTCTTTCATTGAACAACCAGTTATAAATCTTACCTGAATTATATGAACCTGTATTCTTTGAAGCATTCTGTGATGCTGCATCATAATCTGATGCAAATAAGCCTGTAAGCTTATCCTTAGCTACAATTACATCACCTTCCGCTGTATAATACAATCCATCTAAGCTATCATCATTACGATCTAAATTCAAATATGGTTTTGATGGATCTGGTCCTAGCTTAGCACCTATATGAATATATTCATAATTATTCAAATCAAGTTTTAATGCATTAAATGCTGACGTACACAACGCTTCTACTCTTAAATTGCTAAGTGATTTATCAGTAGGAAGATATCCCATATGTCTTAAAATCATCTTAAGCATATCAGTATTACCATTTAAAAGCTTACCTGAAGCATCATATACTGGTGCATATGCCTTTTGTGTTGCGCCTGATGCATCCTTATATTCATGAGTAACGAATTCAAAGAATGATATTGGCTGAATTTCAAGTACATATGCTGTTCTAGTAAGTTCTTCACTTGGATGAAGATTTAATAAATATCTGAAAACATCACCATGTGTTATCTGTCCTGGTAAATATCCTCTTTCATAAATATCTGGATATGTATCAAGGATAACTTTCATACTATCATTAGTATCTGAAGCCTTCTTTTCAAACTCAGCACCAATAATAGCTGATGTACCTCTATACACCCATACGTTTTCATCTAATAAAACATCCTGCCACATAGGAGCCTTATCAAGTATACCTAATTCCTCACAATTATTATAATTATAACCTGATGGCCACCATGATTGATTTCTTAATGTTTCTGCACTCCAATTCATACTACCACTAACAGCACCTGTATTAGTATCCAAGTGTGGTAATACATATGTTTGGAAATAAGGATAACTACATTGTCTTACCATCAATGCAAGTTTACCTACATTTAAGTTATAGCTCTGTGTTGAACCTGTAGCATCAATAACCAATGGAATACCATCGAGCTTATTTGCAAGGAAAAGTTCATATGCAGCCTTCCAGCTCATATCGTTAGAAGGACTATAAGCTATATTATTAGCTACATTGTCTCCTGTAAACATATTGTATACCTGGTAAGTAATACCCCAGTGTTGCTGTGTAGCAAGGTATACAAGGTCATATTGCCAATAAAATGTTGGATCTGCTGCAATCAAAGCATCTAATTCTGTAGCTAAAACAGTATCTACCTGAATATATTTGAAATATTCCTGCTCGCTAATATCTGCAATACTTACTGTTGGTCCTAAAGCTGAATCAAGCATCATATTTGTATTATCAAATTCCTGACCTTCTTCATCCCATACAAAACCTAAATTATTAAAGTTGGACTTTAACCAGCTCAATTCTGTTGCCGAAAAAGAGCTGTATGTTGCTTCATTTTTCTTAAGCATTACCTGTGGGTTATCTGGCTGCTTATATGTTATATAAGGATAATCTGCATTAGGATCTGTATTCTTCTCATAGAGATAATCTGCGATAGGCTCCTGACCTTGAATAAGATATCCTAATTCCGCATAAGCCTTGTGAGGTACAATTTCAAGTATCTTTACTTTTGCCTGCTCACTTATACTTGATGACAATGCCGCATCTGCTTTTTTTCTAGTCAAACCTGCAACCAAACCTACTGCAAGGGCTAATACAAGTAATATAGCTGTAATTTTTGTTATTTTCTTTTTCACTTTTACTTACCTCCTTACCCTAAAGGTTCATACAATGGTCTAACCTCATATTCAGTACCATCAATTGTAATTTTATTTAGCGTGTTACGCACACTAACCTTCTGACTCACTTTTACATTTTCTTTAATTCTACCAAATTCTATGTTTATATCTATAATTATAGGATTGGTATAATAAACTTTTTGTACCTGATTGCCATTTGCATCTTCTTCTGTCTTTACCACCTTACATTCATCACTTACATTAACTGTAATCTTATCAACATAAGATGAAAGTATATATCCTGGCATAATATCAGCTGTAATATTTGATTTTTGTTCATCAAAGCTGTATAAAGCTTCTGATGGATACCAGGAAATGTGTTTTCCTGTTGTAGTTGTAAATGAACCATTTACATCGCGCTCACTTGTATATAAATTTAGTTCCGAGCCGCTTGAAACTAAATCAATTGCTGTGGCCTCCATAATTGAATCTACCATTTGATTAACAACCACTTGAGATTCATTCTGTAAATCTGCTCCTACAGATTGTTTGTTATAACTCTTCATACTATTTAAAAGTAATGAGCCTAACAATACTATTATTATACTGCTTATAGCAAGTGCCACTAATAATTCTATCAGCGAAAAGCCTTTATTGTTCATAGATGTTCCCCCTTGCTACTGACAGTCAATCTGTCCAGTTTTGTAATACAATACTACCTTGTATTCTTTTTCGCCACCATTGTCTCTTACTATTATGTGACCAATCTTTGAATCAGCTGCTCTTAAATCAGTGCCGGCTTTGTCGGTTATTGAAGTTATCGCGCCTGATTTTTTATCAAACTTTATAACCAGACCTGACTGTGTTATATCCTTTTCGGCACCTTCACCATCTTTAAAATAAAGAGTCATTCCAAGACCAAGTTCTTCGTAAGTATCATTAATTTCATTTACATTTACTGTTACAACATCACCAACCTTTGTTTCTATGGTTTCGTTATGCTTTACTGTAATATAATACTTACTGTCCTTGTATTCAATTTCTGACCACCATTCTCCGTCTCTTGACATAGAACTGTGTCTTAATTGATCCATCTTTGATTCAATTGTTTTTGCCGCACTTTTTGTTCTTGTTTTATTTAGCATCGAAAAACCTGTAGCCGAAAGTCCCAGTACGATAACCATAATTGCAAGAACTACTACTACTTCCAATAAAGTAAAACCTTTGTTAGTATTCTCCTTCACGGTAATCCCACCTACTCTTTCTCAGTTTTTCTCCAATTCTGAATAGAAATTAAATCGTAATATTTTAATTTACTGATATAATTCTGACTTTCAGAAACACCAATCGCATAATCTGAATGCGAATAGAAATATGGTTTTAATACACCACCATCATATTTTTCAATAAATGATTCTAATGTGTATGTCAATCCTTCATATGTAATATTATTACTATATGTAGTATTTGAGCCTACAACTTTAATCTGACCATTACAAATAATTAATCCTGCAAAATCGTGATCAATCTGAACATGACCATTGTCAACAACGATAATACCACAGGTTGCATTTTGTGGTACTGTATAAGTACCGCTACCACCTAAATTATTAATATAAATAAATGGTACATCTCTTGTTGGTGTCATATTATTTATAGGCATTTCATTAACTGCTTCTCTTACAATAAGATTTTCAAATAATGTCTGTTCATATATGATTGGATCTATTGCATAGCTTATACCATCTTTTATCAATGTATCTGGTGTAGCATCTGTTATGTAATTGAATGAATCCATATCATTACGATCAACAACTGTTTTATCAAACTCAAATAAATATTTTGTAATTACATTATATCTATTATTAAAGTTATTACATATCTTAGATATAAATGCTTCATCTCTATTATTACCTGTAAGACCAAATACGCTAGCTACGCCACCCTGTACATTCATAAGGTAGCCATTTGTTGATATAACTGGTTTTGCACTTGTATTTATGCTAATACCAATTCGACCTAAATTAGAGCCTACAAATTCATCTACTTTATCTTCTAATCTCTTCTTAAGTGCTGCTCTTATAGGATCGGCAAGCTCAATACCTTTACTACCTGCATAAGCATCATTCATTGTTATTTTGAAGAATTCAGCTGCTGAATCAGTATCTTTAAACTTAAGATAATAACATTCATACTTATTTTCAATTAATGTCTTTTCATATAAATCATCATGTAATAAATGCTTACCATAGAATGCATCAGAATTCAATAAAGCAGCCATCGTACCTGTATCTACTGAATAATTATAGCTTATGCTTGCACCTGTACCAGTCTTATAATTTTCAAGAACTATAGGATTCATTTCTCTTTCTGTACCATCGTTAGTATTAGTAACTAATACCCATTGTTTAGGTACAAGATATAATTCCTGTGTATTTCTTAACGCAAGAGATTCGCTTGTGCCATACATATTTTCATTGCCGTATACAATATATGCTCTACCTGCAAGAAGTAAATCCTGCATATTATTAAGTGTCACACTTGAGTGATTACCATTTACGACAATAGCACTATTATTAACGTGTGTACCCGTCTGCATTGCATTATTACCATATCCCCAATATGAACCACCAATTGTTATTGATGAACCTGATGCATTAGCCGAGGTATCATCCTTAATATAAGAATTAGATGCACCTGTAATAGCTAATACCGGAGCACATGATAAAGTGTCATTTTCTTTGTTTAACGAAATATTAACAGCCCAAATATCCGAATTCTGAGCCCACAATGTTGGCTTAATATTGTATGGATTTTCAGTTGAACTGATAATATTAATATTGCTACCACTTACAACCTTAGTATTATTAATGTTTACCAACGCATTTTCTAAAGTAATACCGTCACCATTAGTTCCTAATGGTACACCACCATAAATACCGTCATTAATGCTTACACTGTTAACATTTTTAAAATAAATACCATGATTACCAATTAAACAATAATCATTATATGTTGCAAGCTTTGCTCTGTTATCTGGAACAAATGCAATTTCTACATTTGGATATTCTAACTTCAAATCTACCGTAACTTCTGAGAAGTACTGCTTTGCTGAAGATTCTTTGTAGAATATAACTACATCATTAACCATAAGATAATATTTATCATCATTATTGTAATCCGAAAATGCTTCTAATGAACCGATACTATTAACCTTTGCATTAACTTGTGTTAAAAGGTTTTCTTTAACTGCATTTATAATATCTGTTGCATCATTTTCATCAAGATTATTTGTTGAAAAATAACCTGAATTTATCTTTGCATAAGGATTTTCATCAGTAATTGATGCCAACGCATAATCAATAAATGTTTCTCTCATCATTGAATTGTAGAATGCATTGTTTTGAACTGTTGTTACATAGTCACCACCTACACTAACTTCGTAGTTAATATTAGCAGCTACTTTTTCGTATGAATCAGCAAATTCATCCATTGCCATCATACCTAAATTTGCATATACTTCGTCTACAGCTTCTTCTGCTGTATAGAAAGTCTTTTTACTAAGCACATCCTGGTTTCTAAGTTGTACGTTCATAGTTGCCAAACTGATAATTAATGTTGCAAGCACAGTTAAAAATGCTATCGTAATAACAACCATAACTAAAGTAGAACCAGCATTATTCGATTGTATTCTCTTCTTATCTTGCATAAATTATCTCCTTTGATGATGATACAGATAATAACTGTTTTGTTTTTTCTGCATCCTGATACACCTCAACCGTAACCTTAAATAAAGATTTTTCAGTCTTATCACTTGATGTAAGATTATCCACATCTAGTACATTTGTATAGAGTTTAAGATAATTGTTAGCAAGTGACACATTTTCAACTATACTACCGTTTACTGACTGTTTCTTTACTACACCATTTACATTACTATTTGAAATGTGCATTATACCTTCTTGATAATATACATTTTTACCTGTTGTTTCCTGTTCAATAAGATATACATTTAACTGTTTTTCAGGTAATTTGCTATTATCAGTAACATATATCAATTCTACATCTACTACATCATCTGCTGTAAAATCTGTTGTTATACCTGTTTTATCAAATATTGTATATAACAGATACACATTAGGTAAATCTGATAACTGTGATACTGTCTTTGTTGTTACATATTTTGAATAATTTAGCACTGTACCATTCGCTTCATATTCAAACTTTAATCTGATTGCAACTTCATATTTTGTAGCCTCAGTAACTGACTCAATTACTGTAACAGTTGCTGTCAAGGTTGTTTTTTTCTTAATCTGACGCTTATCTGTTATTCCATAATTCAATCTGAACTTCGATATTGCTGCTGCATCATAAACATTTAAGTCAGCATTTATCATAATATTTTCTTTGTAATAAATATCTGATATTGAAGGAACACAATAATTATTTATTACATAATTCGCCGGTGTCATGGTTACATCAACAAATAGTCTTTCGTTATTAGGACCAAATATGTATGGTACACCATTATCCAAAAGTACATTGCCACCTTCATCATACATATATTTGCTAAACTTATATGTTTCCTCTTGAGTGATATTGCCTTCTGCATCTTTTTCTTCCGGAGTATATGTATAATATGTATTTCCTAAACTATCTTTAGCTTCAGCTAATAAAGTATCAAGATTTTTACTGCCAAACTCTTCAAGTACACCCTGTGCAACTACATTTGCACCTCTAACGCGTCTTGCCTCGGCATTCAGCTTTGTTGCATGCAAAAAGCTGTTTGCCAAAGGGAACGCTATAATACTTAAAACCGTTATCGCTACTATTACTTCAATTAAACTAAAGCCCTTATTGTTGTTTTTTTTCATCCAACCATCTCCAATTAATCATTTATAACGCGAACGCTACCTTCCTGGTTTGCTAATCTAATTCTTGGGCTTTCTTCATCGTCATTGATTACTTTAATGTTAAATACCATCTTTGACTTATTCTTTACTGTAAGGTTGATTGCTACAAGGTCATTTGTAATTCTTGGTGTACTGCAGATTAATAAGTCAAGATTTTCACCTGGAATAAATGTGATACTCTTTTCTGAAGCACCAATCTTATATGTAGCCTTTAATAATCCACCTTCATCTTCAGCAATTGTAATAGATACATCTGAAACTCCATTATAATCTGTTGTAAGTTTTGAAGTACCTTCTCTGTCATCTGACTTATTAAGAGTTACTGTTGCATCACTTGCACCTACTGGGTTTACAACTAACTGGAAGTCATTGTCGTTAAGGATTCTGTTACCTTCATCCTCAATCAAAGATGAACCCGGCTTAAAGATTACAGATGTAAAGATATTATCATGTCCTAAAAGAACATTTTCTAACTTGATTTGTTCTGTTGTAGGAGTATCCTTCTTAACTACTGTAAATCTTTCAAGTGTCATTGTTGCAGTTACTTTATCATCTACTGCATTGTATGTCATATTATATGCTGAAATATAGTTCTTCTTAGGATTTTCTACAATATCCTTAAGTAACTTTTTCATATCACTATAACTACTTTCAAATGTTAAAGCTAATGAGTTTTTGTAACCTGTTGCACTTACACTTGAAAATGTATGTAACTTTTGTGCTTTTGGCATTGAATATGCTTTAAACCAAATTGTTGAATCATATTCATAATTTCTTAAATACATAAGAATTGATTCCTGTGCGAGATTATCACCATACTTAGCCATTATCTCGTCATATTCTTTGTTATTTGCTTCTTTATCAGCAACATGTTTTTTCTCATTTTGAGCAATAGTCTGTAATGATGTGTATCTTACATTAAGCTCATCGATTTCTGTTTGTAACTTATCTCTTTTTTCTGTTAATGGTCTGTATCCAAAGAAGAATGCTATAGCTACTACAGCTATTGCAACTAAAATCATTAACAATTTTTTATCTCTTTCTGATAATTTCATAGTCATTCCCCTTTCTACTTAGCGCTTTCTTCAGTTTTTTCTTCAGGTAAAGAAATCTGTAATGTAATTGTAAAGCTTACTACTACATTTTCGTCTGCATTAAGGGATTCACTACCACTACCTGAATATACATTCTTAACATAATCTAATTTCTTCAATTCCATCAATGTTTTAGCAAAAATTTCTTTGCCCGCACACTGACCGCTCATTGTAACGCTTCCGTTAACAGAATTGAAACTTCCAACTACCATTTCCTTTGGTAAAACCTGCTCTAAATCACAGATAAAGTTATATAACTGATCATTAGCGCCTACTGTATGCTTGTAATATTTCTTTGCATCTGAAAGTTTATTTTTTGAAAGATTTAAATCCTTCAAAATCTGTTCACTACGTTCTACTTGTTTTACTTTTTGTGCAAGATCTTCTTTTTCATCTTTTTTAGTAATATATTGTACTGCAGGGATTGCAACAATTAATGTTGCTGCTACTATAGCTGCTGCTAACAATCCTACAAATATCTTAGTATTACCTTTTCTTGCTACTGTCTTTTCAACTGACAATGGTACAAAGTTAACCGGAGCCATAGCTGCACCAAGTGTTGACATATACTGAATCTGTTCATTACGTGTGATTCTGAATAACTTATCACATTCAACACCCTGAAGTGTATCAAGTTTAGCAAATTCAATATTTAATTCATTTGTGAATAAGCTTTCAATACCCTGCATTGAAGCACCATCACCCATAATATAAGCTTTTTCAATTGGCTTATCCTGGTTTCTTGCTATGTAATAATCAACGATACGGCTGATACTGTTAACTAAGTATCTTAATGATTCTGTGATTTCATCGCCATCAAATGTATCATGGATAACTCTACCTGTTGCAAGAATTTCAAGTGCTACTGCATATGATAACTTCTTGCTTTCCATAACTGCATTAACAACTGCTGAACGACCATATGGAACTGTTCTTTGGAACTGTAATACCTTATTACGCATTACATTTATAATAGTAGATTCATTACCAACCTGAATTACGATACTTGGAGC
This sequence comes from Lachnospiraceae bacterium, assembly GCA_045543455.1. Classification (GTDB taxonomy): domain Bacteria; phylum Bacillota; class Clostridia; order Lachnospirales; family Lachnospiraceae; genus SIG291. The sequence goes on along the minus strand of JAZQMK010000090.1, from coordinate 26,493 downwards.
CTCATCAATCTGGTGCTTTAATATCTGTAATGTACTGTTACCAAGGTAATCTACTGCAATAAGGTTAAGTCCAAGCTGTTTTGCAAGATCATAATAACCTTCAATCATCAATGAAGGAGCTGCCATAGCAAGAATTCTTAAATTCTTATTTTTTGTTCCTTCTTCTTCAATTGTTTCAAGTACTGTATGTGTGATTACATACTCATCTATATTATTAACAGGGAAATACTCTGCTGCATTCGCCTTTACTAAGTCTGCAAGCTTACCTTTACCAACGCTTGGTAAAACTGCTTCCTTACTTGCTATCTTTGTTGATAAGACTGTCATAATAACGTCTTTTGCACTCAACATCAAATTGTCTTTAAGTGCAAGCTTGATTGTTTCTGCCAAGCTTCCACCATTTCTTATTACGCCATCATCCATACAACCTTCTGGTGTAGGTATTGTTATAGCTTTGTGCATAGTAACGCCCTTTGCTGACGCATTACTAACTTCACATATTTTAATTAATTCATTACTTATTTCTATTGTTAAAATTCTTGAAGCCATTAAATGTTTCCTCCCTTTTTTTATAAGGAACTATTTCTATTTGAAAAAGTTCAAGTACCAGCTGATAATTCTCTCTCCATACAGCATAGCGATAAAAATTCCTATTGATAAGTATGGACCAAACGCCAATACTCTCTCTTTACTTTTTTTCACACTCATTAATGTGATATGAAACACTGAAGCTACTATGCTTCCAAGTGCCAACGCGAGTACTATATTTTTCCACCCGAGTAATAATCCTGCGGCAGCCATAAGTTTAATGTCTCCGCCACCCATACCTCTTCCTTTTGTTAGTATTGCCAAAAGTAATAGAAAGCCACTAACCGCACAAAAACCTATTATGTAGTCTAATAGGTGGGTATAATCCAATATGCATCTTATAATGCCTAAAATCCCAATAGCTACATTTAGGCTAAAGGGTATTTCATAGGTCCTTATATCAATTATACTTATTACTATAAGTATTGAAAAACAAAGGCAAAATAATATGCTGAGCAGATTTAATCCTGTGCTTGAAACTATTAATACATAGCCGAGTCCGTTAGTAAGTTCTACCAATGGATACTGTATTGATATCTTTGCCTTGCACTTTCTACATCTGCCTCTTAGCACCATGTAGCTCAGCAGTGGTACGAGATCGTACCACTTAAGCTGATAACCACATGTCATGCAGTGAGATCTCTGTATTGCAATATTCTCTTTTAAAGGTATTCTGTATATTAATACATTTAGGAAACTTCCTATTACTATTCCATATAAGAATACTATCAACATTATTGTAATTAACAGAATTAACTCAGCCCGCATATTTATGTACCTTTACTTTACTTTTTTCAAAAAATCAAATCAAATTATTCTGTGTCAGTACCTTCGTCTGTTGAATCAGATGAACCACCTGTTGTTCCTACTGAACCACCTGATACTGTCCAAGCGTTTTCTGTACCACCTACTGTAGCGCCAGCGTTCTGAGAAATGATCTTTTCCTTTGAAGCTGGTGTGTAAACTACAACTGTGTCATCCTTGTTGATGATGATTGTAACCTTTGCAGCAGCAGCATCGTTAGAAGTAGCAATGATACCCTTTGAGCTAAATGTTAAGTTAGCTGGTGCGTTGCTCTTAACTTCCTGAGCAAACTTATATCCGTCTGAACCTGAAGCCATATCATATAAATCCTTTAATGTACATTGGTATGACTGGTTTGTACCGATTAACTTTTCAAATGATTCTCTTACTTCGTCATCTGATGAAGATAATGCTGTTGTAACTGCTGAGTAGATAGCATCTACAGCTTGCTTGTCCTTAGAAACCTTAGACTTTTCAATCTGCTTCATAACGTTTGGTGCTAAAACACCGATTAAGATTGCCATAATAGCAATAACTACGATAAGTTCTACTAATGAGAAACCTTTGTTGTTGTTGATTTGTTTTTTCATAACTAAATCGCTCCCTTTTTTATAATATTTTTTATTTTATACAAAGCTTTAGCTCGGCACTAAAGCAAGGTACCGTATGTAATAAGTTTAACCAATTGAATCGTACATAGTCATCATTGGAAGGTAGATAGCTATAACTACCGAACCGATAACAACCGCCATAACGATAATGATCATTGGTTCCATCAAAGCTGTAACTGACTGTGTAGCAAGTTCAACTTCTTCATCATAGTAATCAGCACATGTATCAAGCATCTCTTCAAGATTACCTGTCTCTTCACCGATACCAATCATATGACATATCATCGATGGGAATAATCCACCATTCTTAAGAACTGTTGAAATCTGACCACCTAAAGAAACCTGATCTCTAAGTTCATACATTGCTTCTTTAAATAAAAGATTTGTCATAGTTCCCGCCGTAATATTGATTGCATCAATCATTGGCATACCTGCAGCGATAAGCGTACTGAAGTTTCTTGCAAATCTCGCTGCTGCTGTTTTAGTTGTAAGATTACCAAACACTGGTGCTTTGATTGCGAGCTTAGCAAGTAAATGAGCGCCTGTATCTGTTCTCTTAAAGACATTAAACAATACCACTATAGTAACTATAATAACTATAAGTATAGGCCATCTTTCAATAAGGAAATCACTGGCATCAATCATCATCTGTGTGAAGGCTGGCATCTTAGAGCCTACATCTTCAAACATACTTGTAAACTGTGGTAATATCTTAGTAAGCATCAGTATCATAATTGCAATAGTTACTATAATAAGAACTATAGGATACATCATAGCTTTCTTAACCATACCTTTAAGTCTTGCATCTTTTTCAAAGTGAGTTGACATTCTCTGTAAAGCAACTTCCAAACTACCTGAGCTTTCACCCGCTTCAATCATATTGATAAGAAGTCCTGGGAAAACACTTCCTTCTTTTTTCATTGCTGAAGAAAGGCTATCACCTTTTTCTACATTGTTTCTAACATTGAAAATTGTTGCTTTTAATGTCTTATCTTCTGTCTGGTCCCCAAGCATTTCTAACGCAGCCACAACACTTACACCGGCTGAAAGAATACTGTTAAACTGTCTACAGAAAACACCTAAATCTCTTGACTTAACCTTTTTAGCACCTAAGCTAAACTTAAAATCTCTGTCAAGCATTGTTTCTTCTTTAATTGATAACACTATACTTCCTTCTGCTTTTAAAGAGTTCTGTGCTGCCTCAATAGACTTAGCTTCAATCTTACCCTTTTTTTCTTTGCCGGAAGAGGTCATCACTTTATATACGTAATTGGCCATGTCGTCCCTCTTTCTTCTAGGTTGTCTCTTACCTTGATGTTATTATACTACATCTTTCGTATAATTTCACTATATTTTTACAAAATTTGTTTTATCTTTTTGTTACTTTATGTAATATTTTCGTAACATTTGTTTAGATACCTAATTTCTTTTCAACATATGCAACATCCTGTGCATACATAAGTGCTTGTTCTCTGCCTATCATACCTTTTTGATAAAGCTCATAAATCGCATCATCCATAGTAATCATTCCGGCTCTTCTACCTGTCTGAATAATACCTGGAATCTGGAATGTCTTAGATTCTCTTATAAGGTTCTTGATAGCTACTGTACCATGCATTACTTCAAATGCTGCCACACGTCGTCTTCTGTCAATTGTTGGAATAAGCTGCTGTGAAATTACGCACTCTAATACCATTGATAACTGAATACGAATCTGCTGTTGCTGGTGAGGTGGAAATACGTCGATAATACGGTCTATAGTACTTGCCGCACCAATTGTATGTAATGTTGATAATACCAAGTGACCAGTTTCTGCTGCTGTAATAGCTGTAGAAATAGTCTCAAGGTCTCTCATTTCTCCCACAAGAATAACATCAGGATCTTCTCTTAATGCCGCTCTTAAAGCTGCTTCATAGCTGTTAGAATCAAGACCGATTTCTCTTTGGTTTACCATTGAAGACTTATGATTATGTAAATATTCGATAGGATCTTCAAGCGTAATAATATGTGAATTTGCACTTTCGTTAATCTTGTTGATTATAGAAGCAAGTGTTGTAGACTTACCCGAACCTGTAGGTCCTGTTACAAGGATAAGACCTCTTTTCTTCTTATAAAGATTAACAACTGATTCTGGAATACCCAAATCTTCAGGTTTTGGAACTACTGTATTAACCACACGGAATGCAATAGCATATGAACCTCTTTGTTTAAATACGTTAACACGGAAACGTCCTACATCATGAATAGAATATGAGAAGTCTAATTCGCCCCTCTCTAAAAGCATTTCTTTTTGCTTAATTGTAAGCATCTTGTTAACAATAGCTGTAGTATCATCTGGCATAAGCTTTGGAAAATCCATATCTACCAAATCACCATTTACTCTCATACGAGGTGGAATACCAACAGTCAAATGTAAATCCGATGCTTTTTTCTCTCTTGAAACTTTCAAAAGTTCTTCAACTGTAACCATAATTTCCCTCCATTTTTATTTTAATCTGCTTCATAAGCGATTTTCATCATCTCGCTAAATGCAGTAATACCTTCTTTTACATATAAGCTTGCTGAATGTTTAAGGGAACTCATACCCTCTTCAACAGCTACTGCCTTGATATCATCAGCAGTTTTGTTAGCACTTATAACCTGTCTTAATTTTGAAGTAATAGGCATTATTTCATAGATACCAATACGACCATGGAATCCTGTGTTAGCGCATTTTGCACAACCTACCGGTTCCATAATAAGCATTGGTTCGCTAATCTCTAATTCTCTCATCTCTTCAATTGTTGTCCAGTGTTCCTTCTTACACACACAAAGTCTTCTAACAAGACGCTGGGCAATAACACCAACTACTGAATCCGCAATAAGATATGGTTCAACACCCATATCTGCAAGTCTTGTAATAGTACTTGCTGTAGAGTTTGTATGTAGTGTACTAACAACCAAGTGACCTGTAATCGACGCCTTAACGGCAATTTCTGCTGTCTCGGAGTCACGGATTTCACCGATCATAATGATATCCGGGTCCTGACGCAAGATAGATCTTAAGGCATTGGAGAATGTCATATCTGCCTTGTTATTAACCTGTACCTGATTAATTCCGTCAATATTTGCTTCTACCGGATCTTCTACAGTAACGATATTAACATCTTCTGTATTAAGCTCACTAAGAGCTGTATAAAGAGTTGTCGATTTACCAGAACCTGTAGGACCAGTAACAAGGATAATACCATGTGGATTACGAAGAATATTATCAAACTTATACAAATCTGATTCTCTAAGACCTAAATCCTTCTTATCTTTGTTGAATCCTTCTTTGGATGCAATTCTCATAACGACCTTTTCGCCATATACTGTAGGAAGGTTAGATACACGGATATCATACTCTTTTCTGTCGATAATAATTGTAATACGACCATCCTGTGGTTTTCTTTTTTCTGAAATATCCATCCCTGACATAATCTTAAGTCTGGCATTCATAGCAGAATATACTGCCTTATCATACACTGCAATCTCTCTAAGTGAACCATCGACACGGTATCTGATACGAATGTTGTATTCAAACGGTTCGATATGAATATCACTGGCTCTTTGTCTTACGGCCTGTTCAATAATACCGTTAACGAGCTTAACGATAGGAGCATTCTCGATATCTTCCTTACGTTGTGCTTCTTCTTCGTCATTTTCATTTTCCTGTTTAAACTGTTCTGCAATATCCTGACCCTGTTGTTTACCATAGAACTTATCAATTACAAAATTAATATGCTCTCTCATAGCAAGGTATGTCTGAACCTGCATACCTGTATAAATATTGATATCATCCATAGCATCAATATTCATCGGATCGGACATAGCTACTACTAATGTATTAGCATTGTTCTCCGCATATGCATATGGAAGAACATTATATTTTCTCAAGAAATTTTCTGGAAGCAGTTTAAATGCATTCTCATCTACAACTACTTCTCTTACATCTACATATTCTACATTAAGATGTCTACTTAAAATATCAATCATAGTCTCTTGTGGCACATACCCCAATTCAACTATGGTATCACCAAGCAAAAGACCTCTTTTTTTCTTTTCCTCTAAAGCTATCTCTAACTGTTCTTCTGTAATAAGCTTTTTTTCTAAAAGTAATTCACCAATTCTTAGCTTTTTTCTAACTCCAGCCATACGAACACCTCTATTCTAAATTCATCTCTATAATATCATACTTTTCTTCTTTAGACAATATGAGTTCATTATATAACTTTTGGTAATCCGTGCTGCATTTGTATCTTTTATTCTGTTCTGTGTAAACAAGTTCAAATGCACCTGTATTACCTATCGAAGGATTCTTATATTCAAATATAAAATATACCTTTTCCTGTGCCTGCGCATTAGAAATGTTACCTTCAAAACTTATATAAACATATGCAGAATCCTTACTTACTTCTACTTCTTTTTCTTTTAAGAAATGTACCTTGTAAACTCCAAAACCTGTCGCCACTTCTTTGCTTGTATGAGAAAGGTAACTAAGATTCTGTGTTGCTTTATATAGCATATGCCCTGTCGTACTAGAAGTTTCTGCACCAATAGTTCTAATAGCATCCTCAGCCACATTTTTCAAATATGACTTATCTATTTTGCTCTCATCAGTAACATACTCCGATACACCTTTTATCTCATATGTAATATCAGCATGCTCATATACATATCCTGCTTTTCCCGCTTCAACCTTATCAATATTGCAATGAACCTTTACAATATCACCGTTAGCAAGCATATCCTTAGCTTCAACGCTATATTCAAGATTTTTAATATATTCATGTTCTGATTTGTTCTCATATGTTATTGTCAATTTAGGAGATGCACCTACAAGACTCACTGAAAAATCCTCAAAAAGATTAATCTTTTCTGTATCTGGCAAATCTGTAACCGGAACTTCTATATAATCCTTTAGAAATACCACTCCAAGTTCCTTAGCTACTGTTTTATCATAAGTAAAATCCACTCTGACAGTTTCACCGTTAAAAAGCATATCTGTCTTAGATACATTATATTTCAAATTGTCAGTAAAGCTACGGCACGTTTCCTTTTTATCTTCCTTATTCATAGCAGCAATCGCTTCATATAATGCTTCTTTATCAAAGCTTTCACTGCATTTAGCAAAACCACTATAGCCTTCAAAACTCATCTTATAATAAGTCTGCAAATTCAATTGTTCATTCTTACATCCTGACATTGCAAATATTGCAATCAACATAGTAATTATAATCAAAAGACGTTTTTTCATAAATGCCTCCATCTCATTATCCATAATATTTTACAACATTTTACAAACTTAGACAAGAGAATTTATTAAAAAAGATAAAAAAAATTGACTAACTTTTTATAAATTAGTCAATTTTTATATATTTTATTATTATTGTATTGGTGTTGATTGTAAATCTTCCATAGTATATGTGTTAGATGGAGCTGTAATTGTAACATTTTCCTTCTTTGTTGCAACACTTACACTTGCATTAACTTCTTCAATATCAATACCTAATTTAACTGATAAACCACTTGATAACTTTTTAATATCAATTGTAATCTTCTCGCCTGCATTTTCTTCTGTAGCTGAACCTGAAGCTGGTTCCATATTAGCAAGTTCATCATTAACACCATCAATATTTTCAAGAATAAGCTTAGAAATTTCTTTACCTAATTCATCATCCTTAATAGCTTCTGCATATGCCTTAGCATACTTTTCTACATCAGAACCAATTGTCGCATTGATAATACCATCAAGGTTTTCAGGCTTTAATACAATAGCAATTGTATCATCACTTACTGTAAGAGCACCTTCTGGTAACTTACCATTAATAGATTCAACATAACCTGCAACATTTTCAACTAAAGCTGTATATAAGATTGGTGAAAGCTGCATATTCTTATACTTATTTAATAATTCTTCGTACTGACTTGTAGCTGAACCTTCAGGAGCCGAGCTTTCTAACATAGTCTTAATTTCTTCTTCTGTTATTACCATATAACCTTCTGGGATTGATGGACCTTCTGCAGAAGTTGCACCTGTCAATTCCATTACAGCATCATATAATGAAGCCACATCAACATATACGTCACCATCAACATATAAAACCTCTGCTAAATCCTTGTAAGACTGTCCTTGCTTAGCCCACTTAACAACTGCCTTTGCATTGCTGTCAACAGTAGAAACAACTGCCTTAAATGAGTATGTACCCTGTTCTGGAATCTCAAGATTTGTTATCTCAAATTCTACTGTATTAACTTCTGTAATATCAATAGCTCCTAATACTGCAACAATCTTCTCAGATAAAGTTTTTGCTCTTTCTGTTGTTGGTTCTTCTGTTGTTGTCTGTTCTGTCTTCTTTTCTTCCTTCTTGTCGTCAACCGATGCACTTTCTTTATCGCCACAGGCAACTAATGAAAATACCATCATCATAGCTAACAATAATGCTAAAATTCTTTTCTTCATTTTTTCCTCCTTAAAGTTGTACATTAATATGTTACAGTAGCAATTATACACCTTCACAAAAAACTTTCAAGTATTTTTTATTTCTTTTTTAGAATTATAATGTATTTTTTGTCGACCACAACTTCATATCCGGTTCGCTTAATCTTTTCAACAGCAGCAGGTTTTAATGGCGACCAGCGTTCATCTATAACGATATATTCTGTTTCATTTTTAGAAGGATATTCATATATTTCCTCCCTGTCAGAAATTTTCGCCACCAAAAATGTACTAGCTGCTACCGAAGCATCCTTTGGGAGCTCATCTAAAGTTTCATTAAGCTCCTGAATCATTTCCTGTTCCTCAACATAATATCTGAAATACTTTATATACTTAGGTGAAATAAATACAAATAAAATAATTGAAACTGCCACCGCAAATCTCAAAACATTTCTTCTTGTTAGCGGTTTCATTTCCTTAATATTTATAATCATAAGATAGAAAAATAATGCCGTCACGCCAAATGTATATTGGAAATATATTGAATGCTGATACTGATAATCTGATATAAGATTAATCAAAAAGAACGGTATCAGTAAAATAAAATTGGAAACTTTCTTATTAGCAAATGACAAGCCCGCTATAGGTGCTAACATAAAAAATACAAAATCCAATTTTTCAACAGTAAAACATTCCGATATTAAAAGCATAGGATTAGCAAATGAAGCCTTCAAAATAGGCATAAATCCCTGCGAGCCCATTGGTACAATGTTATCGTATCTGTATGTCATCACGCCAAGCCCATACTTTTTCATAAGCGCCGTAACAACCACAAAATAAATAACCGCTCCAACAGTAAGAATACTTCCTCTTAACTTTGATTTATTAGAAAAAATATAATAAATTCCTATTATGGCCACATATACCGGAGCATCCTCTTTAACCATACAGCTCAAAATTCCAAACAGCACTATAAAACCTGTCTTCTTTTTCTCCATCGCCCACATTAAAAACAACAAAGCAGGTGTAAGAAAACAATTCTCATGAAAATCATAAGAGCAGGCTCCTGCCAAAGCAGGATATAGCATATACAAAAAGCCAACAGTTGCCAAGGTTTTATTAGAAAGCTTGTACTCCTTGCCCAAAAGATAAATAGGTATAAGTCCTAATGCCAAAGCAAAAGCCTGTATAAGCTGTACTGTAACAGGACTTGGAAATATCATATAAAACGGCAAAGCAATATATACTATAGGTGAAAAATGCACTGCAAAATGTGACAACAGCTTATCTCTTTCACTGCTGACCATAGGCAAAAAGCTTTCCTTCATATTATAATACATATTTGCAAATATACCAAAATCAAAATTGGGCGAACGAAAGCTTAAATACTTCATCGCCGTATATCCGCCAATTCCTGCTACAATTAATACTCCAAGCACCACATAAGCCAGTTTAATTTTAACTTTATTATCCTTTATTCTAAATCCAAAGGAATCATTTCTAAGGTAATATACCAAAAATAATTCCACTAGCACAGCTCCGTACAGCCACACCTTTTCATCTGTATCTCCCATTAAAATGGCTAAATAAGCACTAACACCTGCAAACAAAGCCATTTTACTAAATTTTATCTTATTAAAAATATAATCTACACAAGCTATAATAACACCTATTGCAACCATAATAGCTATATTAGTTATTAAATTAAAGTTCTTTGAATATTCCTTGTTATAAGGTAAGGCTTCAATAAATACCTTGGTTACAACTAACATTATCGCCCATGCTGCCACAACTGTTTCCAAAATTCTTTCTCTTAACTGGTTCATATTAACTCCGTTTATTATAAATCTCGGTGGCAAAAATAGCATTTATATTTGCCGGAATACATTCTTGGCACTGCATTTTCTGCATTACAGTAGCTGCAGTTCTTTATTTTTTCGCCATTTTTTGCACCTTCTCCTAATTCTACTCTCTTTCCAAAAGGACCTGATACATCAAATTCTTTTCTCTCAGGCTCTTCGTATTTCTTTTCAAGATAATCTGTAATCTTAGTTTCAGTCGCAACACCATCTTCATTGTTTTCATATTTCTTTTCAAGATAGTCAGTAACTGTTGCCTCTTCCCTTTTAGGTGTTGAAACCTTACCATATTTAGCTTCAAGACGACGTTTAAGTTCCTCTTGAGAAACCCTTGGTTCCTGCATTGGAGCCGGTGGTTTGCTAACAGTTTTAGTGTTACTATTCTTTTTATTTCCTTCACTCAAAATAGATACAATTATAATGAAAGTTACTATAATTATAAATATACATGGCATAATCTTTTCCTCCTTATCTATAGTCTAAGTAAATCCTTAACCACTTCTGAACCTATTACTATTCCTGCAACTGATGGTACAAATGCACTACTTCCTGGTGTCCTTGTTTTTTCATCTGCATATTTAGGTTCTTCCTTGGAATAAACTACTTTTACATCCTTTATCTGCCTATTTCTTAATTCTTTTCTCATAACCTTTGCTAGTGGACACACAGAAGTCTTATAAATATCTGTAACCTCTAGCATTAATGGATTAAGCTTATTACCTGTTCCCATAGAGCTTATAACCTTCTTATCAAGTTTTTTAGCTCTTTCTATTATGTTAAGCTTTGCCGTAACAGTATCAATGCAGTCAACAATATAATCACAATCGCTTAAATCCACAGCATCCGCATTATCAGGAAGATAAAACATCTCATAGGTAACAACATTAGCATTAGGATTAATATTTTTAATTCTTTCTTCCATAACTTTTGTCTTATATTGTCCTACTGTATTACTAAGGGCTATAATCTGTCTGTTAATATTATTAAGAGACACCACATCATTATCAATAAGCTTAAAGTTACCTATTCCGCTTCTAGCAAGACTTTCTGCCACATATCCGCCTACTCCGCCTATTCCAAATATTGCAACTGTCTTTTCCTTAAGGCACTCCACAGCCTGAGTACCTGTAACCATAGCCATTCTTTCAAATCTTTCATCCATTTGCAAAAACCTCTGTAACATCTTTTAACCACTTTTTTTCATCCTCTAAAAGATGTGGTCCAATAATCTCATAGACCTTTTCGTGATATAATTTTAACCATTCCTTTTCCTTATCCGATAACATTTCAAATTCAACCGATTCGTTATCAAAAGGCGCTAAGGTTAAAGTTTCAAATTTCATAAACTGTCCATACTCATTTTTCATATGCTTTTTTGCTAAAATTTCATTTTCCAATCGTATGCCAAATTCATTTTCAAAATAAAGTCCCGGTTCATTAGAACTTACCATACCTTCTTCGATAACACAGTCATAAAAATTGTCCTTAGGCTGCTTCCACCTAAAACCATTAGGTCCTTCATGAACATTAAGCATATAACCTATTCCATGTCCGGTTCCACATTTATAATCAAGCCCCTTTTCCCATAAAGGACCACGAGCCAGAATATCAAGATTACGACCAGTACACCCATGCAAAAATACTGCCTTTGAAAGATTAATCATACCCTTTAAAACCAAAGTATAACACTCCTTCATATAATCACTTACATTGCCAAGGCTTATGGTTCTTGTTACATCAGTAGTACCTTCATAATACTGTCCTCCTGAATCCACCAACAGGTAACTATCCGCCTTAAGTTCAACTCTTTCCTTTCCCGAATAATGCATCAGTGCTCCATTTGCACCATAAGCACAAATAGTATCAAAGGATGGTTGAACATAAGACATACATTCTTTTCGTCTTTCTTCTAGATAAGCTGTAGCTTCTTTCTCGGTAACAATGCCCTGTTCAACAGCCTTTTTTACCCAATATATAAACTTTGTTAAAGCAATTCCATCCCTTAAATGAGCCTCTCTAAGATTCTTAATCTCAGTCTCATTTTTCACGGACTTTAATAAAAGACTTGGATTATGAACTTTTACAAATGTTTTAATTCTTTTATAAAGATTATAATTAATATAATTAACATCTGCCATTACAGCATCTTCTATATCACTTAAGTCCTCATATATCCTGTCATATTCACAAAGTCTTACACCTGCTTCTTTTAAATATTTAACAACATTTTCGTCAAACTTATTAAAATCAGCATACAAAACAGCTGCATCCATAGATATTAATGTATAGGACAAAACAACCGGATTGCATTCTATATCATTGCCTCTAATATTATATAACCAACATATATCACATAAAGAAGAAATCATATGGTACTTTGCATTGTTTTCTTTCATTGTAGCTCTTATCTTAGACAATTTACTTTCTATGCTTTCACCGGCATACTTTTCTTCAAGAATATATGCTCTGCTAAATGGAAGTTTTGGTCTTTCACACCATATATCTTTTACCAAATCAATCTCTTTTATGGCATAAACAGCTTCAGCCTTTAAACCAAATTCAGCATCTATACATTTACTGTCAAAGCCTAAATATACATCATCTGACATAAGCTCTGCCAAATAATCCCACATATCCGGCACACCTTCTTCGCCGGTTTTCATAAGCTTTATTCCACTTCCAAAAAGTTCTTTTTCAGCTTGTATAAAATATCTTCCGTCAGTATAAAGTGCTGCCTCGTTCTGCCCCACAATCAAAGTTCCGGCAGAGCCTGTAAAACCCGATAAATATTCTCTTGTTTTAAAATAATCACTTATATATTCTGACTGGTGATAATCTGCTGTAGCAACTATATATGCGCCTATATTTTCTTCAATCATGCGCTTTTGCAAAGTTCTAATGGCATCCTTCATTTTCAAATCCTACCTTAACCTGTTACATTCATATTTTGCCTGAACATTTACATGACTTCTTATAAAATCAAATTTGTCCATAAGACTTCCTTCTGGCAAAATTATATCCATACTAACTGCTAAATTATTAATAATCTTTTCATCAAGATTTTTCTCAATAATCATAAGGCAATCCATCTTTTCTCTGTAGGTCTGAGCTTCTAAAAAATCTAAAAGTCTGTTATCTGCCTTTTCTTCAGATAAATCTTCTTTTACTGTTTCTATTTTTTCTTCTGTCTTATCTTCTACTATTTCTTCAAGCTTTTCAAATCTATATTCCTGTGTTACATCAGGATATTTTTCTTTATCTACCTTAGACACAAAATCCTTTAAAGACCTTACATAACATTCATTATTCCCATATAATGCCTGATATACGACCAATTCTTCTAAGGTTTCACAGTCTCTTGCTATAGCTATAATTTCATACTTTTTATCTTTAAAATGTTTGTAAACTTCTCCCTTTTTTGGCAATTCTCTTTCCATAAGCACCTCCGTTATAACATCAAATATTATACTATTTGAAATCTTATTTGTAAAGCATATGCCCCTTTAGTTCTTCTATATTTAAAAGACCAAAACCTTGAACATTTTTATCCTGCCCCAAATCTATTGCAGTATTCTGAAGCATTAATTTTACCTTATCATTAGTAAGACTTTTGTCATTCATCAGCATATTTGCCACAGTTCCCGATACTATTGGTGTCGACATAGATGTTCCACTTTTTATAGTATATCCATTTTCCTTATTATTACAGGATATAATATTATTACCATAAACAACTATATCCGGCTTTATAGCCATATCAAATGTAGGTCCTCTTCCCGAACTATTTTTTCTATCGGAAATTTCACCACTATTCCCAACTGTAATTACCTTTTTGCTCACGCCAGGAATGGTTATACTATGACTTTTAGGTCCGTTATTTCCTGCCGCCGCTACAACTACAAAACCCTTATCCCAAAGCATTTCTACACTTTCTATAATTTTCATTTCCTTACTTGTATATTCTTTATTTTTCTTAGGTTTACCACCTAATGAAATATTTACAACTCTAATATTATACCTATGACTATTTTCCATAATCCATTTTGTCGCGTCTAACACCTTTTCAATATCACCATTTCCCTTCTCGTCCAATATTTTCAAGGCAATTATATTACTCTTTGGTGCAACCCCTTTATATCTTTTATTAACTATACCATTACCAGCTATAATTCCGGCAACATGTGTTCCATGTCCGTTATCATCATACATTTCTTCTTTACCATTTACAAAATCCTTAAAGCACACTATCCTATTTTCAAAGTCTTTATGAGGATAAATTCCTGTGTCAAGTATGGCAACACCCACTTTTTCTTCATAAAAATAACTCATACCATATATTCCGCCTTAAATGCTTTATATATAATATGAGTTATTGTATTTTTTGTAACTTATTTTCTAGCAGTATTCCTTTTCATATGTAGCTCTGATTGCCTGAATAAATGGAAGGCTGTTAAGTACTTCAATATTTTCAATATTGGCAATTACAGCTAAATCCTTTGTCATCTTACCTGACTCAATTGTCTTAATACAAGCTTCTTCAAGGTTCTTTGCAAAAGCTGTAAGTTCAGGAATATTATCAAGCTCACCTCTCTTAGCTAATGCACCTGTCCAAGCAAATATTGTTGCAACAGGGTTAGTTGATGTCTCCATACCCTTAAGGTAATTATAATAATGTCTTTGAACTGTACCATGAGCTGCTTCATATTCATAATATCCTTCTGGCGATACTAAAACAGAAGTCATCATTGCAAGTGAACCAAATGCTGTAGCAACCATATCACTCATTACATCACCGTCATAATTCTTACATGCCCAAATATATCCGCCTTCTGAACGCATAACTCTTGCTACGGCATCATCAATAAGTGTATAGAAATATTCAATACCTGCTTCTTTAAACTTATCAGCATATTCTGCATCATAAATCTCCTGGAAAATATCCTTAAATGTATGATCATATTTCTTAGAAATAGTATCCTTTGTGGCAAACCACAAATCCTGCTTTGTATCAAGTGCAAAGTTAAAGCAGCTTCTTGCAAAGCTTGAAATAGAACCGTCAAGATTATGCATACCCTGAATAATACCATCACCTTTAAAGTTATGTATAAGTTCAACTGTCTTTGTACCATCCTGTGCTGTATATACTATTTCAGCTTTACCTGGTCCTTTAACTTTCAATTCACTTCCCTTATACACATCGCCATATGCATGTCTTGCAATAGTAATAGGCTTCTTCCAATTCTTAACTAATGGCTCGATACCATTTACAATGATAGGTGCTCTAAATACTGTACCATCAAGGATTGCTCTTATTGTACCGTTAGGACTCTTATACATTTCCTTTAAGTTATATTCTGTCATTCTTGCAGCATTAGGTGTGATAGTTGCACACTTAACTGCTACGCCATACTTCTTAGTTGCATTGGCTGAATCAATTGTAACCTGGTCTAATGTTTCATTTCTGTATTCAAGACCCAAATCATAATATTCTGTCTTTAATTCTACGAAAGGCTCTAATAATTCATCCTTAATCATCTTCCATAGAATTCTTGTCATTTCATCTCCGTCCATCTCTACTAACGGAGTAGTCATCTTAATCTTTTCCATTCTTAAAAAGCCTCCAAAATATATTCGATATTTTATTATAACTTATTTGTATTCATTTTGCAAATTATTAGTTTTAAATTTGTAACACATACATGCCCTCTCCCATATACTTACATTGTAAATATCTTTTTGGAGGATTTTAAAATGAGTGATTTAGCAGCAACAAATTGTGGTAGAGGATGTGATTGTGACTGTGGTTGTGGCAACCAACGTGGTGGCAATGACTGTTGTTCAATTATCTGGATCATTATCCTTTTATTATTATTTAACAACCAGGACGGATGTGGTATTTCTTGCGGAGGCGGTTGTGGCAGTTCTTTAAGCAACATCTTCGGTAATAACGGTAGCTCTTGCAGCTGCATCTGGATAATTCTTATCCTTTTCTTTGTATGCGGTTGTTAATATGAAACCCTAAAACTTGTCGGCCTAGTCCGGCAAGTTTTTTTCATATCTTTGTGAAACATGCATATATTTAAACAACTAACATCAATGGAGGATTATGAACTTAACACCCTTTGACCAAAATACAATAGGTGAATCAACCCAGTTATTAAAGGCATTGATTACACATTTAGATTTTAATACCCAAAGCCTTTTAGCAACCTTCATCCGTCTTACAGAATTAAAGCTTACCATGGAATATTACTCAAGAAAAAATTATCACATTTCCCAAAATTCAAATATTGATTTTAAAAATATTGTAAATGACATAAAATCCTACTGCCCCGATTCGCAAAAATCTATGTTTGATAACATAAGTCAGATAATAAATGCATATACTATGTATTCCGATTTTTCTAACATAGGCAATATGTTTTCTGGCACAAGTCAAGGCTTTACAACCGACACCATCCTACATATGCTAAACCCTGAACAAATGGAACTTTATAAATCAATAATGGAGGACTTTTAAATGAATAACCTAGACCCTAAAAAAGAAAAATTAATCAACGATTTCATAAACCTTTCTAAAGGCAAATCAAGTAGTGAACTGCTGCCACTTATTCTTGCCATAAGCAATAAAGCAAAACAATCTGGCATAAATTTTACAAAAGAAGAAACAAAAAGTATTGTAAATGAAATGCAAAAAAGTCTGCCCCCTGAGGAGCAGACCAAATTATCAAGCGTCTTAAGTATATTTAATTTGTAATATTGTATGCGTAACGGGAGCGTTACGCATATTTTATTTTTTCTTCCAATACAATTAGAGACCTTCATCAACTATTATTAATAAAGGTCTCTGTTTATTATTTAACTACAATATTTACAATTTTTCCTTTTACAACGATAATCTTAACAATCTGCTTTCCTTCTGCACCAGCCTTTACAAGTGGTAACTCTAAAGCCTTTGCCTTAACTGATTCTTCATCCTCGTCAACACCAATTTCAATTGTTCCTTTAAGCTTACCGTTCATCTGAACACCAATTTCAATTGTATCTTCAACAAGTGCTGCTTCATCATATGTTGGCCATGGTTCATATGCAATTGTATTATCATGTCCTAAAATACTCCAGATTTCTTCACCTGCGTGTGGACAAATACAAGAGAACATCTTAATAAAGCCCTCTGCATATTCCTTTGGACACTTTGAAGCCTTATTAGCCTCATTTAAGAAAATCATCATCTGGCTTATAGCTGTATTAAAGCCTAATGTCTCGAAGTCGTTAGTAACCTTCTTAACAGTCTGATTGTATACCTTAGTTAATGCGCCGTCATTATCATCTGTAATATTTGTTTCATCAGTAAAGTAATTCCATACTCTAAGGATAAATCTCTTAGCACCTTCAACGCCCTGCTGACTCCATGGCTTTGAAGCCTCTAAAGGTCCCATAAACATTTCATAAAGTCTTAATGTATCTGCACCGTAATCTCTTACAATATCACTTGGATTAACAACAAACTCTGGGAATCTCTTACCCATCTTAATGCCGTTTGAGCCAAGTATCATACCTTGATGAACAAGCTTCTTAAATGGTTCTTTTACCGGTACAAGACCCTTGTCATAAAGGTATCTGTTCCAGATTCTTGAATACATAAGGTGACCTACTGCATGCTCTGGTCCACCAATATATAAATCAACTGGCATCCAATGCTTTAACAACTCATAATTAGCAAATTCATCATTGTTATCAGGGTCAATATATCTTAAGAAATACCAGCTTGAACCTGCACTACCAGGCATTGTTGCTGTTTCTCTTACACCCTTTACACCATTTTTATCATACTGCTTCCATTCTGTTGCATTTTCAAGCGGAGCCTTACCATTCTTGCCCTTGTAGTCTTCAAGTACAGGTAATACAAGTGGTAATTCTTCATCATCAAGTAAATGTATACCACCATCCTCTGTATGAACAACAGGAACTGGTTCACCCCAGTATCTTTGTCTTGCAAAAATCCACTCACGGAAATGATAATTAACTGTCTTTCTTGCAACGCCCTTCTTAACAAGCTTATCTGTAATAGCTTCCTTTGCTTCTTCTACAGTAAGACCACTAAATTCTTCTGAATTAATAAGCTTGCAGCCTTTACCAAGATAATCATATTTTTCAAATGCTCTTTCAGACACATCTTGGCCTTCAATTACCTGAATCATAGGAATGTTGTGTACTATAGCATATTCGAAATCTCTCTGGTCATGTGAAGGTACAGCCATAACCGCACCTGTTCCATAATTAGCTAATACGAAATCACCAATAAACAATGGAACTTCCTTACCATTAACAGGATTAATAGCATATATACCCTTAAGTATACAACCTGATTTTGTCTTGTTAAGTTCAGTTCTATCCATATCATTCTTCTTAAGAGTCTCATCGATATAGGCTTGAACTTCTTCTTTATTTTCAATTCTTGGCATTAAGTCCTTAACTATCTGTCCGTCTGGTGCAAGTACCATAAATGTAATACCGTAAATTGTTTCGATACATGTTGTATAAATAGAGAATTTGCCTCCACCTACTATATCAAAATCAACCTCAACACCTTCTGAACGTCCAATCCAGTTTCTTTGCATTTCCTTAGTTGACTCTGGCCAGTTAATCTCATCAAGACCCTCTAATAACTTTTCTGCAAATGCCGGCTGGTCAATTACCCACTGTTTCATATTCTTACGAATAACCGGATAACCGCCTCTTTCAGACTTGCCATCTATAACTTCATCATTAGATAATACAGTTCCAAGTTCTTCACACCAGTTAACAGGCATATCAATATATTTTGCATAGCCATCCTTGTAAAGCTGTTTAAAAATCCACTGAGTCCATTTGTAATACTTAGGATCGCTTGTTACAACCTGCTTAGACCAGTCATAATCAAAACCTAACTCCTTTAACTGATTACTAAATGTCTCAATATTCTTCTCTGTAAAACCATTTGGATGGTTACCTGTACTTACAGCATACTGTTCTGCTGGTAAACCAAATGAATCATAGCCCATTGGATGCAACACATTATAGCCTTGCATTCTCTTCATTCTTGACATAATATCAGTTGCTGTATAGCCTTCAGGATGTCCTGCATGTAAGCCAACACCTGATGGATATGGGAACATATCAAGTGCATAGTACTTAGGCTTGCTAAAATCCCATACATCTGTCTTGAAAGTCTCATTCTCCTCCCAATATTTTTGCCATTTTTTCTCAATTACCTTGAAATTGTACATCTTTGTATCCCTTTCTGTTAAGTCAAATAATTCTCATATGATTATACATAATTTTATTTTAAAATACAATATCTTGTTTTACCAGTTCGTCAAGCAAAATATCTTCCTTAAACTTTTGTCGTTTTTTATGTACAATATGAATTATAAGAAATATCAAAAGAAAAATCAACACCATAATACTTATAAATACAACTTTTCCTTCGCTTAAAGGATTTGAAACTTCATCTGACAAATTATTTCCTCCCGTATTAGGAAGTCTAACACTAATAAGCCCTGTATTTTGTGGATATGAAACTGATACCTCTGCCTTTATGTCTGTATCTTCTACAATTGTTTCAGTTTCAAGCTCGCCTTCATATACAAGTTGAAAATCCCTTAAAAATCTTTGACCTTTAGCTATAGCCACAAGCTTATCACTACCGTTTTTCCAGATAAATTCATCGATTTTGTAATACCTGCTGTCTAATTCTAATAATTCTAAAAGATATTCTTTATGCTCGTACAAATCCTCTAAGCCTTTAATACGCTTATCTCCTAATTCATAATACGCTGCATCATTTCTGCTAAATGTTATTTCAAAGCTAAAATCCTTTTGCCATCTTTCATTAGTTACAATTGTTTCTTTGTAAGGAATCTGCCCTTTTAAATAGCTATTAGATTCTTCATCATATCTCTCTACTTCAATCTCATTTGGAAAATCATCTAACTGTATTCTGTTATTATAATTGACCACTTCCTTTACATTCTTTGCATAGGCTGTCACTGGAGAAATAATCAGCAGGCCTGCAACAAGCATAGTAATCAAAGTCTTTTTCTTTTTTATCCTAAACAAAAGTATCACACTTATAACAGCCAAAAATATATACAATAGAATATTATTATTATCCTTTGTCTTTGGTATATCTGTGCTTTCTCCGTAGCTTAAGCTTATTTTTCCTATTATCGGGTCGTTGCTCACATTTAATTCAAATGTATTATTATCCTCTGTAGCAACCAGTTCCATCACCTTTTGACTGATTTTATAGGTCTTTGGTGCCACAGTTTCCATTACATAATAATTTCCCAAAGGATAATCAAGACTGGATTTTGCCACACCTTCATCATTAGTTACTATTGTTTCTAAAAGACCATCCTCTGAAAATATGCCAAATTCAGCCTGGGATAAGGTTTCTTTGGTATCAGATGCATATTTATTAATTGTTATGCTGACCTTTATTCTTTCGTTTGTAACTGATAAATCCTGACTTACATTTCCTGCTATATTTTTATCATAGGTCAGATTAACCTCATATACATTATCATCCTTTTTATATCCATAAGGCGCCGTTTTTTCTTTTATGAAATATTTTCCCAATGGAAGGTTCTTTATCACTGCATCTCCATTTTTGTCTGTGGTAACAGTTGCCACAAGAGCATTTGTTTCATCCAAAATTTCAAACACAGCGCCTTCTAATGGTTGTTCTTCATATATAAAATTACCATTTTCAAAACCAATTAATTTCTCACCTGTTTTATGAATATAAATGTCACCTTCCTGATTTTCATTTTCAAAATCAAGGGATATTTCTTCATCTGTCAAGATTACATATTTAATCTCTGAGCTGGCTATGTATCCATATGGTGCTTCTATTTCTTTAATATAGCATTCCATTCCGTATGGATAATCCTTAGTTGTAGCTGCACAGCCATCTTCATTAGTTACAATCTCTTCAATCAGGGTATCCTTTGTAATTATTACATTACCCTTGTAATCCTTTACATCCTTGGCTGCATATATACCAAATTTAGCTCCTTTTAGTAAAATTTGACCACTTTCATCAGTCTTTGCAAGCCTTATTCCAAGCTTTTCTCTTGGAGTATTTGCATAACTGTCAGCCTCTAAAAATACAGACGCAAAATCTGCCACCATAATCTTTTGTCTTTTTGAGCCCGTTACTGTAAGTTCATTTGTTTCGTAGCATTTAACAGTCTGTGTATCAATTCCACCATTTCCCTCAACTGATATTTCCACAGCTTTTGTAGCCCAAACTGTACTTGCATTATACTGGCGTTTATACTCAATTCTAATCAAATCTCTTCCATTGCAGGTAGGACTATAAAAAATATTGTCTTCAATCTCTATAGGCTCATCATTAAGATATACCTTATAATCGCCTAAAATGTTATCAATACAACATCTATAGCCTTCTAAAAGTCCTTTGGCATCCACAATAAAATATGCTTCAAAATTTTCTCCCTTTGCTTCTATTTCACCTACTGAATCTACTAAAAGCTTAGATGATACAGGTGCTTCACCATTCATTCCTTCATCCCTAAGATAAATAAGCATTTCCACAAGGCCATCTATACCTTCATATTTAGGATTAAGCCTAAAATATTGTGTAGAACCATCTTCTCTATCTATAAATCTTCTGTAAAAATCATGTACATTTGTATATCCATTAAATATACCTGTATTGTTTTCACCACCATACATGGTAAGCACATACCATATAGCAACCTGAGTAGCATATAACTGGGCTCCATAATTTTCAACACCATTTTTACTCCAGTATTCCTTGTTGTAAGGATAACCCTTACTCATAACTGTAAGAACTCCATTTCTGGCTTTTCTACGCATTTCGTCATTAGCAAATGCCTTTTCAAAATACTCCTCAAAACCTTTAAACTCAGTATAGCTTATTCCATGAGGATATCCTAAGCTATGCTCCATACAATATGCCGGTTTTACATTTTCCCAAGCCTTATTTGTATCTTCAAGACTTCCAAAAGTAAATGGATTAGTTTTACCAGCCTCATAAGAATTATTAAAGCCTTCATCCTTTACAATCTGCAAATCAAAATTATACGCCGTCTGACTGCCAAACTCTGCGCTAGTACGCTCCCTTAACTGAATATAGTCTACCCCCTTAATACTGGTAAACTCCATACCTTTAACATCTGCCCTTACAGGAATTATATTCAGACACAAAATTCCTACAATAAGCAAAAATGCTACTACTCTTTTTTTCGTTTTCCTCATCAAAAAACTCCTTTCGAAAATATGTAATTGTAATAGTGTGTGGAAATTTTAGGCAGAAACGCCTCGGATAGTGTTTGTATAGTACCATTTTCTTTTAAAAATGTCAATATTAAAAGAAGCTTTTGCGACTTATTTCGCAAAAGCTCCATATTTTTTATAATGAACTTAACATCATTCCACCTATAAAAATCATAAATAAAATCCATAAAATCACAAATATAAATGAAATACCTGTCATTATAGCAGTCATAATAAGCTGTGCTTTAAAATAATTAGACTTACTCTTTTTCTCATCCTTACTAAATGCATATATAAACATTAAAATAATGTTTGCAACAGGTATCATCATAAGCAGATAAGTTATAATCCATTCCTTTACAGATACCGGTTCTTCAAGCTGTGTCTGTGGCTTTTTATCCGGTTCAATTAAATATTTTTCTTCATAATTAACTTGATTGTAATCCATCTTTATCATCCTTCACTTTCTTTAAATAATCTTTTGTCATCTTTATAACCTGACCACTAAGCAACGTAACTGCTATAAGGTTTGGTAAAGCCATAAAACCATTAAGTGTATCTGCTATAGCCCATGCTAAATCAAGTGATACAACACTTCCTACTACAGTCATTAAAATAAACATTACTTTATATACATTTACGGCTTTATCTCCAAAGAGATAGCTTACTGCTCTTTCACCATAATATGACCATCCGAGAATTGTTGAAAATGCAAATAAAACTATCGATATCGAAAGGAATATATCACCAAATGGTATAACTGACTCAAATGCAGCACTTGTAAGTGCTATGCCACTTACATTTTCAACACCATTTACCATATTAGTAATGTATAAATCCATATCATAAACACCTGAAGTCAATATAATAAGTGCTGTTACAGTACATACCACCAACGTATCCATAAATACTTCAAATACGCCCCACATACCCTGAACAACAGGTTCTTTAACATCAGATGCCGCATGCACCATAACTGATGAGCCAAGTCCGGCTTCATTAGAAAATACACCTCTTGAAATACCTTTTCTCATTGCAACTGAAATACCGTAACCTAACACACCACCACCTGCCGCTTTAAAATTAAAAGCTTCTGTAAAAATCAACTGAAATGCAGGAATGATATTACTAAAATTTGCAAAAATAACTACTAAACCACCAACTATGTACATAGCTGCCATAAACGGCACTAACTTCTCCGTAACACTTGCTATTCTTTTAATTCCGCCAAGCATAACCAATGCTGCTATAATCATAAGAGCTATACCTGTTATATATGTAGGAATATTAAATGCATTTTTAAGACCTGATGATATCGAATTAGCCTGTGTCATATTACCTATGCCAAATGAAGCCAGCATACAAAATATTGAAAACATAGCCGCTAGCCATTTGCAATTCAAGCCCTTTTCAATATATATCATCGCTCCGCCAACCCATTCGCCTTTTTCATTCTTATAGCGATATTTTATACCTAGTACCTTTTCTGCAAAGCTAGTCATCATTCCAAAAAATGCTGACACCCACATCCAAAACACTGCTCCCGGACCACCAGAAGCAATAGCAGTTGCAACACCTGCAATATTACCTGTACCAATAGTTGCTGCAAGTCCTGTACACAACGACTGAAACTGCGAAATAGATGTCTTGTCTTTTGTTTTTCTTACTTCTTTATCTTTAAAGCAGGCAAATATGGTATTTGACAACCATATTTTCATCTTTGCAATCTGAAAAAAATTAGTCCTTACTGTAAACATTATTCCTACGAATAGGAAAAACATAAGCATAACGGGTCCCCATATAAAATCATTAAGAACGCCATTAACCTTCTCTACAGAATTAAATATCTGCTCCATAAATATCCTCCATTCTTGAAGCAAAAATAATCGTTAACATTATAACATACTACTATTACTAAGTAAAGAAAAAAGCCTTGCAAAATGCAAAGCTTTTTTCGATAAATTATTTAATTTTCGCCTTTATCTACTTTATCAGCTCTTGCTGCAATTTCTTTTTCTGCAACATCTGATGGAGCCTGCTCGTAATTAGAAAATTCATATGAAAACTCACCATAACCACCTGTCATTGAACGTAATACTGTTGAATACCCATATAATTCAGACATTGGAATTGAAGCTATAATAACCTGCTTAGAAGCTACCGGTTCCATACCCATTACTCTTGCTCTACGTTTATTCAAATCGCCCATAACATCACCTGTAAATCTATCCGGAACTGTTACCTTCAATGTAGCAATTGGCTCTAACAATACAGGATGAGCTTCCATAAATGCTTTTCTAAACGCCATTGTAGCTGCCATCTTAAACGCAAGTTCAGATGAATCTACTGGATGATATGAACCATCTAACAATACTGCATTAATACCAACCACAGGATAAGCTGCTAGCAATCCCTTAAGTGTACATTCTGCAATACCTTTTTCAACTGCTGGGAAGTAATTCTTTGGAACTGCACCTCCAAATACCTTTTCAGAGAATTCATAAGCTTTTTCTGTATCTCCAAGCGGACTAAATTCCATTATTACATCGCCATACTGTCCATGACCGCCTGATTGCTTTTTATATTTTCCCTGTGCCTTAGCTGTCTTTTTAATAGTCTCTCTATAAGCAAATTTAGGCTTTGATAAATCAATCTTAACTCTATATTTAGTCTCAAGCTTACTTGCTACAACCTCTAGATGCTGTTCTCCTATACCATATAAAAGAAGCTGTCTGTTTTCTTTATCATTAACCATCTTTAATGTAACATCCTCATCAAGAAGCTTAGCAATACCAGCTGCAACCTTATCTTCATCACCTTTATTAGCTACTTTGTATCTCATATATGTATATGGTATTGTATATTCATATTTTGGATATTCTACTGTATCTCCCTTAGTACATAAAGTATCACCTGTTACAACGCCATTTAATTTTGCGATTGAACCAATATCACCAGCTGCAAGCTGTTTAACTTCAATAGTTTCCTTACCCATAAGAACATATAATCTGGAAATCTTTTCCTCAACATCTGTTCTCGGATTATAAATAGCTGTATCTGTAGTAAGTGTACCACCCATAACCTTGATAAGTGAATGTTTACCCATAAATGGATCTGCAATCGTCTTAAATACTTTTGCACTAAATCCTCTATCAGGATCAACATCATCTAATACATCCGGTGAAGGGAAATATCTTACAATATTGTTGAGCAACATAAATGCACCATATACATTTTGTCCTGAGCCCATAGTTACAGGCACTAAAGAACCATCAACTACATTATCATATATAGCTTTATTGATTTCTTCAGGTGTAAATTCTTCACCCTCAAAGAATTTCTCCATAAGCTCATCATTAGTAGATGCAACCGCATCTAAGAGCTGTTCTCTATAGCTTTCCATATATCCTACTGAATAATCCGGTATATCTGTTTCTTCATATTTTGCAATACCTGTAAATCTTCTGGCATTCATTTTAACTATATTAATATAACCAACAAATCTCTCATTTTCTCTGATTGGCTGATGGAAAGGAGCTATTTTTCTTCCATACAGTTCTGTAAGCTTTTCAACTACCTGTCTATAACTTGCTTTATCATCATCCATACCTGTTACAAAGAACATTCTTGGTAAATTATTCTTTTCACAAATCTCCCAGGCCTTAATAGTTCCTGCTTCAACACCAGTTTTACCATTTACAACGATAACTGCTGCATCCGCAACGCTTACTGCCTGCTCTACCTCACCTACAAAATCAAAATATCCAGGTGTATCTAATATATTAATCTTTGTATCTTCCCATACTAACGGTATAAGTGATGTATTAATAGAAAATTGTCTCTTTTGTTCTTCCTTATCATAATC
>JAZQMK010000089.1:0-17957 GCA_045543455.1 Lachnospiraceae bacterium | reverse complement strand
TGGAGCTTCACCTAGAATATATCAGTCCCTTTAAGTTATTCATAGCTTGAGGGATTTTTCTATTCCTGAATTCTCAGCTAACTTAAGTTGCGTAGCAACTTTATGTGAACTTTCTATATGCCGGACAATGCTCGCATTAGGGCGGCATATAGGAAGGACACATATAAGTACCCTCGGTACTAAGTTAGCGTAACTTACACACCACCAGCAATTTTCCTATTGTCTTGAAGCTAACATTGTGCAATTTCCGTTAAATAAAAAGGATTATCCTAGATAACCGTAAGCCCCGGGCAACTGTCTGAACAACTTTGAAAGAAATATAGAAAGCAAAAGCTGACTTAGAGTTACTCTAAGTCAGCGTATATAATCAAGCACTATTCAAAGTTGTGAGTTTTGCTTAAGGGGCTTACTGCCCATTATAAAACTTATATGGATAATCCTTTTTATAGGAAATAAACTGTTAGCAAAAGACAATAGAAAATTGCCTACTTTCCTTCATATTTCACTACTGCATCCACATTATAGCCTTGTAGTTTTTCTCTTCCATTAAGTCCTTTAAGTTCAATTAGGAAGATAACCTTAACTACTTCTCCACCAAGCTGTTCCACCAGCTTAATAATAGCTTCAATTGTTCCGCCTGTAGCTATCAAATCATCAACAATAACTACCTTCTGTCCCGGCTTTATTGAATCCTTGTGCATTTCAATAACTGCACTTCCATATTCAAGATCGTATTCCACGCTAATAGTTTCCATTGGAAGCTTGCCCTTTTTTCTTACCGGAACAAATGGTTTGCCCATATTATAAGCAATTGGAGTTCCAAATATGAAACCTCTTGATTCTGGTCCTACAACCACATCAAAATCTACATCTGTCAAGAGACTCTGCATGCTGTCTACAGCAAGTTTAAATCCATCCTTATCCTGTAAAACACTTGTTACATCTCTAAATATAATTCCTTCCTCTGGGAAGTCAGGAATACTTCTTATATAATCTTCCATTTTCTTCATATCTCACTATACCTCTGCATATAATTTTTCAAGATATTCTCTTGTTGCAATAGCATTGTCAGGACTTGTATTTTCCAAAGAAACATGTACATATGGCTTATGTTCCTTCATAAGACTTAAGAGTAATGGGTAGTTAAAGCCTCCCTGTCCAGCTGGAATTGAAACAAGTTCATCGCCTTCCACTCTGTAATCTTTTGCATGAATAACTGCAATATCGTCTCTAAGTATATCAAATGCCTGTCTGATAATATCATCCTGCTTATCAATATTGCCTACATGCAATACATTTACAGGGTCGAAAATAATCTGAAGGTTAGGTGAATTAATTGCATCTAATACCTTTCTTGCTCTTTCAAGGTTGTATACTACATGCTTCCACACTGGTTCGATGGCAAATATAACGCCCATTTTCTCAGCATATTCAACGATTGGTCTTAAATTATTAATAAATATTTCAAGAGCTTCTTCACTGTGGTTAGCAGGTTCATACTTATATGCTGTATTAACAGCACCTGTCTCTGTTCCTACTACGCCAACACCAAGTACACTGGCAAATCTAATGTGCGCCTTATATTTTTCTACTATTGTCTTTAATTGCTCTGGATCAGGATTGCAAAGATTTAAGTAACAGCCTAAAACTGCGATATCTACCTTATTTTCTATGCATAATTCTTTGATATACATAGCAAGTCCCGGTGTCATCACTGCGTTAGTGGCTTTAAATTCATGTACTGCCTTTCCTAAAGCTAATTGTGTGCACGAAAATCCTTTGTTATGAATATTTCTCATCAATTCATTAAGTGGAGCCTTCTCCATATCATGTGCTCTAATACCGATTCTCATAAAACCGTCCTCCGTTTCATCATAGTTGTTATCATTTTAACATATTTTTATCTTATTGACAACACAGTCATCTGTACTGTAACCCGATTATTAAATTCATTAATCGTAGGATAATATAACATTGAATATGTATTTCCTACCACTAATTGGTCATGCATATCTATGGCTTCGCCAAAATATATAGCCTGATATCTGTAACCATTTGATGTTTCAAATACCAGCTTTAGGGCATTTTTATTAGCTCCTAAAATTCTTTTTTCACATAATTTAAGGTTCTTATCTGCAAATACAGGCTTAGGATTACCATTACCAAATGGCTCTAAAACCTCCAACTGATTTACTAATTTTTCACTAACATATTCTAACGGCATAGCAACATCTATCCATACTTTTTTTGTTAATTCTTTTTCTGTCAATATACAGTTTTCATTTAGTAGTCTTCTAAATTCTTCGATATTTTCTTCTTTTAAAGACATACCAGCAGCCATCGGATGACCCCCAAATTTTTCTAAAAGATGGGAACATTTATTTATTTCATCATATATATTATAACCTTCTATTGATCGTGCTGAACCCTTTGACATACCTGTATTTGTAAGTACTATTGTAGGTTTGTAATATATTTCTTTTATCCTGCCAGCTACAATTCCTGCAATACTTTCATGACATTCAGGTATGTGTATAACATAGACTCTGTCACTCTCTTTATGCTGTTTTTCAATAGCTTCAATCGCTTTTTCAACGCCTTGTGTTGTTAGAAGCTTTCTTTCTTCATTCATATCCTTTAGTTTTATGGCAAATTCTGTTGCTATTTTGCTATCTGTTGCCATAAGCATTTCTAAAGCATGCTTTGCCGTTTCTAATCTTCCACTGGCATTTAAGCACGGACCTAAAACAAAGCCTATATGATATGCATTCAGCTTTTTATTTTCAAGCTGAACCGCTTCTATAAGCTTTCTAAAGCCTAAATTATCGGTGTTATTAAGAAGCTTTAAACCTTCCTTTACGATTATTCGATTTTCATCTAAAAGTACCATAATATCGCCAACTGTAGCTATTGCCGCCCATTGAAAAAGCGTCTTAAATTCTTCATATGGCACGCAAAATTCTTCGTACAATACCTGCACAAGCTTAAATGCAACCACTGCTCCACACAATTCCTTAAAAGGATATGGACATTCTTTTTGTTTAGGATTTATTATTGCATCTGCATTTGAGCTTAAATATTGTTTTTTGCCTTCATTTTCCACAAATGGAATATCATGATGATCTGTTACTATCACTGTCATTCCCAATTGCTTTGCGTAGTTAATCTGATCTATTGCAGCAATTCCATTATCACAGGTTACAATTGTGTCAATACCATCATTGTATGCTACATCTATAAGTCTGGTATTAATTCCATAACCATCTTCTACCCTGTGTGGAATTTCGTAATCCACATTTGCACCAATGCGTTTTAATCCCTGCAAAAGTATATAAATAGAACAAATGCCATCAATATCATAATCACCAATTATTCGAAGTCTTTTGCCTTCTTTAATCTTGGATTTTATAATATCAACGGCCTTATCTATATCCTTTAACAGCCTCGGATTATGAAGACTATTGATATTACCATTAAGATACATATCATAATCTTCATCCGAAACTAAGTCTCTATTTCTTAATACTCTTGCAACGACAGGATCTATGCCAAACTTTGATGAAAGCCCATTAAAATCTGCTTTTTTTGAATACACCATCCAGTTTTCCATATTAATCCTCCATATCTGAGCGTTCTTACCGATTTAAATTAATCTTCATCATCATCCTTAGGTGGAAATGCTTTCATAAATACATACCACAAACCGCCTGTTAAGCATACTGATGAGTATGTACCACAAACTACACCTATAAGAATTGGTAATGCGAATTCTCTTATTGATGTAACACCAAATATGAATAATGTAACAAGCATAACAACTGTAGTAAGTGATGAATTAATTGTTCTTGTTATGGTCTGAGTTATACTTGCGTTTACAACATTTGCCAAATCAGGATTCTTGCCTGCTTCAGCCATATTTTCTCTAATTCTGTCAAAAATAACAATTGTTGCATTAATTGAATAACCAACTACGGTAAGCATACACGCTACAAATGTGTTACCTACTGTAAGTCTTGCAATTGCATAGAATCCCATAACAATAAGAACATCATGAACTAATGCTATAACTGCACTTGAAGCAAAACGTATGTTGCTAAATCTAAACCAAATATAGATAAGCATTGCAACAGTAGCAAGTCCAACTGCAATAAGAGCATCCCCCTTCATTTCATTACTTATGGTTGAAGAAATACTTTGAGATGTAACTAAAGATTTGTCTACTCCATATTTTTCTACGATAGCTTTATTAATCTTTTCTCCTTCTTCCATTGTAAGCTCTCTAGTCTTAATTACAACTTCATTAGAGTCAGCTACCTTTTGGAATAAGATTTCATTTGACTTAATAATATCTGAAACTATTGGTTTTACATCTTTTTCTAATGTTTCCTGAGGTATATTTTCATTAAATATTACACTTGTTGATGTACCGCCGGCAAACTCAATACCCCAGTTAAGGATACCTTTTTTACCTGTTCCATTAATTACCATAGCACCAATACCAATAAGAATAACTGCTACTGATATGATAAAGCAAATGTTTTTCTTACCAATAAAGTTGATTGGTTTTCTTGCCTTTTCAGTTCCATATAATTTAGGTGATTTACAGCCTAACTCACAGAAAAGCTTTAATATAAATCTTGTAACTACTAATGCTGTAAACATTGATAATGCTGTACCTAATGCAAGTGTAGAAGCAAATCCTCTTACACTTCCTGTACCCATTGCATATAAAACTGCAGCTGCTATTAAGGTTGTAATATTACCATCCAAAATAGCTGATGTAGCCTTAGAAAAACCGGCTTTTATAGCACCCTCGGCACTGTAACCGTTAGCAATTTCTTCTCTAATTCTGGCAAATATAATTACATTTGCATCTACCGCCATACCTATTGTAAGTACTATACCTGCTATACCAGGCAATGTAAGTGTAATATCAAATGCACTTACTGTAAATACTACCATCGCTACATACATTATTAATGCAATACTTGCTGCAAAGCCCGGTACTCTATAATATGCGCACATAAATACAACAATTATAATCATACCAATTAAACCTGCCATAAGGCCTGTGCCAATAGCATCTGAACCTAATTGTGCCGCAACAATGTTAGAACGGATAACCTGTAATTCAAGTGGAATTGCACCAATTCTAATTGTAGAAGCAATCTTTGTAGCTTCCTCAATTGAGCTAATGTTATCAATTGATACTTCTCCTCCGTCTATTCTTTCACTACATGTAGGACGGCTAAATTCTTCACCATCATAAATAATACTAATATATCTGTCCGATGAATTTGCCTTTGCTGAAACTCTTTCTGTTCCATCACCAAATTTTTTAGCACCCTCTTCTGTAAGAGTAAGGGCTACCATATATTTTACATTACCTGAATTGTCATTATAATATTTAGCCTGAGCTGCCTTTACATCAGAACCTGTAATAATTACATTCTTGTCTGAATCCACAAACTCCAACGAACCCGGTTTACCAAGTTCTTCTAATATAGCTGTTGCTGATGCTGTATCAACATTTTTCAAAGGAATTTCAACGTTAATTCTGTTGTCACCTTCCTGATATACTAAAGCTTCTGTACTATATTGTTGAATTCTTTGTGAAAGCTTATATATAGTATCATCCATATCCTGTTTAGAAGGATTTTCTTCCTTTGTCTCAAATGTAATACTGATACCACCATTTAAATCCAAGCCTAATTTTATGTCACTGGCGCTACCGTATTTATCCTTACCAAAACCAAAATATGCTGCATAAGCAATTCCTAAAAACGCTACTATCAAAAGAACAAGCTTACATATTTTTTTACCCATAATATTCTTCCTTTCTACTCTTCTCTAGTCATAAGACCAGCTTTAATCATAATCGCACATTCAACTCTTTTTCTTTGAAGTTCACAGCCAATATCATATGCATTATTAATATCCCCATGGAACTTGTACGAGTTAGCTGCACAGCCCCCGCTACAATAAAATTTAGCAAAGCAATTCTTACATTTTTCTTTAGAATAAACATTGCATGCCTTAAACTTGTCAACAAGCTCTGGCTTAGTAATTCCATCATCTACGTTACCCATAAGGAAACCATCTTCACCTACAAACTGATGACATGGATATAAATCACCCCAAGGTGTAACTGCTAAATATTCACAGCCTGAACCACAGCCTGATAAACGCTTAGCCACACATGGGCCGCCTTCTAAATCTATCATAAAGTGGAAGAAATTAAAGCCTCTCTTTTCTATCTTTCTCTTAAGAAGCTCTGCTGCAAGCTTATCATATTCCTCACAAATCTTTGGAATATCTTCCTGCTTAATTGCATATTCTTCTGTATCTGCTGCCACAACAGGTTCTACGGAAATCTGCTCAAAGCCTTCATCTGCAAGGCTTAATACATCAGCACAAAAATCAAGATTATGATGTGTAAATGTACCTCTTACGTAATAATTTAACTGATTACGACTCTCTGCCACCTTTTTAAACTTTGGCATTACAAGGTCATAGCTTCCTTTACCATTTCTAAATGGTCTCATATAGTCGTGAACTTCCTTACGTCCGTCAACACTAAGTACCACATTAGACATTTCCTTGTTTGCATACTCAATAATATCATCATTAAGCAACACACCATTAGTAGTAAGAGTAAATCTAAATTTCTTATTGTGTTTTTCTTCAAGACTTCTTCCATATTCAACTATCTGCTTAACCACTTCAAAATTCATAAGTGGCTCTCCACCAAAGAAGTCAACTTCTAAATTCTTACGCGCTCCTGAATGTGCAACTAAAAAATCAAGTGCCTTTTTACCAACTTCAAAGCTCATTAAAGCTCTTCTTCCATGGTACTCGCCTTCTTCTGCAAAGCAATATTTACAAGCAAGGTTACAATCATGGGCAATATGTAAACACAATGCCTTAACCACTGTATCCTTAAGCTTAATATCCTTGATGTAAGGCTCGTAAATATCTTCTGTAAAAAGCATTCCTGCTTCCTTTAATTCTTTAATCTCTTCATATGCTTCTCTAATCTCTTCTTCTGCATATTTATCCTTTAATATATCACATATTTCACTAAGCTCCTTTTCTTCAAACAAAGGAACCATATCATACACTATATCATCAACTACATGTACAGCCGAACTGTTAACATCTAATAAAATGTTATAGCCATTGTTTTTATATTGATGAACCATACTAATCTCCATTCCAATTATTTAATTGAGTTATACACAAAATAGAGAGTGCACAAAACACTCTCTACTCAATTAATTGTTCTTATTCTCACAGCTCTGATTACCAACTGTACAAGAAGTCTTACATGCTGACTGGCAAGATGTCTGGCATTCTCCACAACCACCATGCTTCATTGTATCCTTTAAAATCTGTGTCTTAATTGTCTTAATGTGTTTCACAGCTTTTACCTCCTATGCTATTAACTTATGATATTATATCATAGCTTTTTAAATAATAAAAGTATTTTTTAAATAAAACTTCCAAGTCTGAGCAAATATATTATAAATGTCAGTGTAAATGATGACACAACCGTAGATAAAACTATAATTCCCGAAGAAAGAACTGCATCATTATTAGTATTCTTCGCCATAATATATCCGCTTATAGTTGCCGGTGAAGCTAACATTATTATGATTGCCATAAGTGCCTGATCCCTAAATCCTAATGCTATAGCTATCGGCAGTCCTATTGCAGGAAGAAGAATCAGTTTTATAAATGTAGCAGCCACTGTTGGTTTTATTTTCTTAATTGCCGCCTTTCCATCAAAGCCTGCACCTATACATAAAAGCGCTAAAGGTGTAGTCATACGTCCCAAATAATCCATAGATTTAACTGCAATAACAGGAAACTCTATCTCAATTAGGGATGCTATAAGTCCTAAGCCAATAGCTATTATAATTGGATTTTTAAGTACATTTATAAATGCTTTCTTTATAGTCTTTTCCTTATCTGCACCTGCTCCTTTTAAAGTAAGAATCAGTACCGAAAATATATTATATAAAGGAACTGCAGCAAGAATCATAAGTGGTCCCATACCTGCATTAGAGTATACACTATGAATAAAGGCAAGGCCAAGCACCGCCGCACTGCTTCTAAAAGAGCCCTGTACAAAGCTTCCTATCATGCCTTTGTCCTTCAAAAACATTTCCGCCACAAACCATATAACAAAAAAGCTTACTGTTGTAATAATCATACAATAGAGAACAAATTTCAAATCAAATACTTCTCTAAAATTTTCAAATGCCAAATCATTAAATACCATTACAGGCAGGCCTATGGAATATACAAATTTATTAGAAGCCTGACAGAAATCCTCATTAAACATATTTTTCTTCTTTAGAATATAGCCTAAAATCATTATAAGAAATATAGGCACCGTTGCATTAATGCTATATATAAAACTATCCATTTCTATTCTCCTTTTTCACCTACTTATTGTATACGCCATTTTGATGTAAATCAATAGTAAAATGTAGAAATTCCTTTTATTTTGTAGTATAATTTTTACATAAATATTTGGGAGGCACTTATGAACATTGTTTTTCTTGCTAATTTAAAACAAACTGCAAATGAAGTTATTAATTACCATCGTATTCAGGACTTCCATAACGGTCAGATTTCCCTTAAAAATCTTATTGCCAAGATTAATACACTAATCACTGATACTGATATTGCGCCTATTACCGATTTTATTACAGCAATGGCCAATACTTTACAGGATATAATGACAGCTCAACAAAATTTGGATTATATTTTATTGGCCGATATTATTGAGCTTAATTTTCTGCCTGATATTGACCTTTTGTTAAATGAGTATATGGCGGCTTATACACCTTATGAAGCCTTTGATTTTGAAGATGCTAATTTTTCTAACAAAAAAGCATTTCCCTTCAAATCATTGTTACAAAATGTACCCATACCTTCTAAAGATTTTGATTTAGAATATACTTCTTTAGGTTTTCCAACTATAAAATATAAAGGCAACACTGAATTTTATTATCATTCTAATAAGGATCCTATGGAAGAAGCACTAAAGCTTGCCAAACAGTATGTAAAACCTGACTGTTTTGAATATGTGATATTAGGTTTGGGTCTTGGTTACTTACCTTACGCATTAAGCACCATTGATCTTCGTTATAAAATAACAATAGTAGAGACAAATTTAGAAGTTTTAGCTACTGCATTTAAACATATTGATTTAGGCCCATTACTAAGACGCGTAGGCCTTAATATCGTGCATTGTAGTGAAACTGATATTGCAAAATATATAGACAATCCTGATGCTACATTTATTGTACACCACCCAAGCCTTTTAGCCCTTAAAAATCCAGAGGTTAAACAACTGATACATAACTATTTTATACAGCAAAACTCAGTTCTTGCCCAGCTTAAGCACATCAATTACAATTATTATATGAATATGCGCTTAAATGACAAAAACATAGACTCTATTAAAAATATGTTTGTAGGAAAAAATGTTATATACGCCGGTGGTGGTCCTTCTTTAGCCGACAACCTTAAGGACATTAAAAATATGCTTACAGATAAAACCACTATACTTTTATGTGCAAGCACGGTATATCGTTCTTTATTAGAAAATGATATCAGTCCTAATTATGTAATAATCATCGACTGCAAGCCGGGAATGGTAGCACATATTAGAGATTGCATATCTGATGCTTCTCTAATATATATATCAACCGCTTCCTTTACTGCGACTAATTGCTTTAGCAATCCACGCTATATAGCATTACAGATGGGCTACGAAGCAGCCGAACAATTAGCAAAAGAACAGTCATATACTTTATTTGAAAGTGGCGGTTCTGTATCTACCTTTGTTATAGATATGGCAATACGTTATAATTTCGCCAGTCTTACCTGCTTTGGACTTGATTTAGCATACACAAATAATCAGTCTCATGCTTTTAATGGTCGTAGTACGGAAGGTAATTCTTTATTTACAGTTCGTTCTGTTTCCGGAGGCACAGTAAAAACCGCAAATAACTTAAACCTTTATAGAAAATGG
Source organism: Lachnospiraceae bacterium (assembly GCA_045543455.1). Lineage (GTDB taxonomy): Bacteria > Bacillota > Clostridia > Lachnospirales > Lachnospiraceae > SIG291. The sequence continues at coordinate 7,909 of JAZQMK010000089.1, read as the reverse complement.
ATAGAACAAAGAATATCATCTTGTAAAGATACTAAATTTATTAACATATCCAACGGAGCTTATATAAATGGAATGGAAAATCGCTGCAGGTACTAGACCTACAGCGATTTGTTCACTTATTCCACTATTATTGTTTTGTATTTTTTGTATATTTCATATGAAAGTTCACCATTATCACCATAGTATTTTTCTGAAATACAGTCACCATCTGCATCATACTCATATTCATGCCATCCGCTTACTGAACCATCTTCTGATTTTCTAATTTCTTTCTTTACTCTGTTATTACTGTCCTTTTCATATTCTACAGTCTTATATACTTTACCATTACTATATTGTATTTCTTTTACGCAAAAGTTTGTATTATCATATTGATACTCACTGTTTATTTTACCATCATATTTTATACATATAAGATTGCCATTTGAATCATATTCTGATACACTTTCAGAGCTTACATTACCCGACTCGTCATAAATAATATTTTTACTCTCTTTACCAAATGAATTATACTCACTTACCACCCTAGATATAGTCTTTCCTTCTGAATCAACACGTAATATCTCTGTAATTTCTTCATCTGCATTATATTTTATAATCATTGAATTTTTTAACTTACTTGTCGCGTCATAAGTTTCTGATGTTGCCTTAAGCATTTTACCTTCTGAAGTATATTCGGTAATATTACATCTTTTTTTGACACCATTTTTATCATATTCTATACGTGTAACTTCCTTATTGCTACCCACATACTTATACGAATATTCCATTTTTGAAGTAAGGCTAAGATTTTCTCCGTAATGTTCTTCTCTTATAAGATTATTTTCAGAATCATATACATATAGCTCGTTATAGGTTGATTCATCACTGTATGTAACGGTCTTTTGTATTAGATTGTCATTTTTATCATATTTATAATCTTCTATGCTAAACACTCTGCCGTCTTCAAAAAAGTTTCTTTCTATTAATATTTGTGCTTTATCATTATATTCGGACTTGTGTACAATACCAAGTATATCATTTTCCTCGATTATCACTTTATGCTTATTACTTGTTGCATCAGTTGTTTCATTATTAGATTTACCACTAGATATTGTGGTAGGCTCCTGCTTTTTTTCCTTTTCTCCACATGCCATTAATGTGCAAAATGTTAATAGACATAAAAATGTAACTATAATTTTTCTTTTCATTTTAACCCTCTTTTCTTACTTTATATATAAAAATCATTAACTGTTGTAGTCTATCACATTTTTTTTAAGATTGCAATATAATATTATATAATTATTACATTCGTAAACTCTAAAGTGTTTTTGCTTAATCGGAAAGACATCTTTAGAGGTATTTACGATTAAAGAACGAAGTGGACAAGTCCACTATTAATTCGCAATATTTTACTCTCCTACAAGACTTGTACACTCAATGCGCAGAGCACGGTCGCGACAGCGACGCCTTCCATTCGTGCGAGTGCGCATCCCACGGAGTGTTTTTGCTTAATCGGAAAGACATCTTTAGAGGTATTTACGATTAAGCAAAAAAAACGCAGAAAAGACAATTCATATCTTTCTGCGTTCTATTATGCAGTCGACGGGACTTGAACCCGTACGAGCGCTATGCTCACTAGATCCTTAGTCTAGCGCGTATGCCAATTCCGCCACGACTGCAAATCACTTTACCTATTTTATTACATAGGTTTCACTTTGTCAAGTACTTTTTCCCCATTTTTTTGATTGCTACTTTTTTCACAAGCAACCACTATATCTTGTGTTCTTTTTTTAAAATAATCACAAGATTTTGTAGACAAACACAATATATAGTGTTATAATACAAAATGTAGCTAATCACTTTGCATTAGTATAAGTATTGGAGGAAGAAACCTATGATTAAAGTAATTAAACGTGATGGTCGTGAAGTATCCTACGACCGTAACAAGATCATTGTAGCTATTCAAAAAGCCAATGATGAAGTCCCACCTAAAGAAAAGGTAAGCGATGAAAAAATTGAAGCCATCGTTGCTTCTATTGAAAATCGTGGACAGGACACAATGCAAGTTGAAGATATCCAGGATATCATCGAACAAAAACTTATGGCCGAGAAGAAATTTATTCTTGCCAAAACATACATTATATATAGATATACAAGAGAGCTCGTTCGTAAGGCCAATACTACTGACGACTCTATTATGAGCCTTATTAAGAATAGTAATAAGGATGTTATGGAAGAAAACTCTAACAAGAATGCAATTATCGCATCTACTCAAAGAGACTTGATTGCAGGTGAGGTTTCTAAGGACTTAACAAGAAGAGTTTTACTCCCTGAAAAGATTTCAAAAGCTCATGATGAAGGTATTTTACATTTCCACGATGCAGACTATTTCCTTCAGTCAATTTTCAACTGCTGTTTAATCAACATTCAAGATATGTTAGATAACGGCACGGTTATGAATGGTAAATTAATTGAATCTCCTAAGAGTTTTCAGGTTGCCTGTACAGTTGTAACACAGATTATCTCTGCTGTTGCCAGCAGCCAATATGGCGGACAGTCTGTTGACATTAAGCACTTAGGAAAATATTTAAGAAAAAGCAAAGAGAAATATACTCGTTTTTATACACAAAAATACGGTGACAAAATTGACTCTGACGTGCTTGACAGCTTCGTAGCCGACAGACTTTACGATGAACTTAAGTCAGGTGTTCAGACTATCCAATATCAGATTAATACTTTAATGACAACTAACGGTCAGTCACCTTTTGTTACTCTCTTCTTAAATCTTGACAAGGATGATGAATACCTTGAAGAAAATGCCATGATTATTGAAGAGATTTTAAGACAAAGACTTGAAGGTATTAAGAATGAAAAGGGCGTTTATGTAACTCCTGCCTTCCCTAAGCTTATTTATGTTTTAGATGAACATAACTGCTTACAGGGTGGCAAATACGACTACATAACAAAGCTTGCTGTTCAATGCTCTGCCAAGAGATTGTACCCTGATTATATTTCAGCCAAGAAAATGCGTGAAAACTATGAAGGCAATGTATTCTCTTGTATGGGTTGTCGTTCATTCTTAAGTCCTTGGAAAGATGAAAATGGTAATTACAAGTGGGAAGGACGTTTCAACCAGGGTGTTGTAAGTCTTAACCTCCCTCAGATGGGTCTTATTGCAAGAGGTAATGAAGAATTATTCTGGCAATTAATGGAATCCAGACTTGCTCTTTGTTTTGAAGCTTTAATGTGCAGACACAATGCTCTTTCAGGTACTTTATCTGATGTAAGCCCAATTCACTGGCAATATGGTGCAATCGCAAGACTTAAGAAAGGTGAATCCATTGACAAATTATTACACGATGGATATTCAACCATTTCTCTTGGTTATATCGGTTTATACGAAGTTACAAAGCTTATGACAGGAGAAAGTCACACAACAGAAAAAGGTCTTAAATTTGCACTTAAAGTAATGACAAGACTTCGTGAAGCTGCCGATACATGGAAACGTAATACAGGTATTGCCTTCGGTCTTTACGGTACTCCTGCTGAAAGCCTCTGCTACAGATTTGCAGCAATTGACGCTAAGCGTTTTGGTATGGTTGAAGACATTACAGATAAAGGTTATTACACTAACTCTTACCATGTTGATGTTAGAGAAAAAATTGATGCATTTAGCAAATTTACATTTGAAAGTCAATTCCAGGTTATTTCATCAGGTGGTGCTATCTCATATGTAGAAATACCAAATATGCGTAATAACCTTGAAGCATTAGAAGAACTCGTTAAATTCATTTACGACAATATTCAGTATGCTGAATTTAATACAAAATCAGATTACTGCCACGTATGTGGTTATGATGGAGAAATCCAAATCAACGATAATCTTGAGTGGGAATGCCCACAATGCGGCAACAAAGATCACGCTAAGATGAACGTTACAAGAAGAACCTGTGGTTACCTCGGTGAAAATTTCTGGAACGTAGGTAAGACTAAGGAAATCAATTCAAGAGTTCTTCACATTTAATTTTAAAAAGTGTATTTATACACACGAAAGAAGATGACGTTTTGAATTATGCAGACATAAAACAATATGATGTAGCAAACGGCCCTGGCGTAAGAGTTTCCCTCTTCGTCAGTGGCTGTACTCATCATTGTAAAGGCTGTTTTAATAGTGTTACATGGGATTTTAACTACGGTAACCCCTTTACGCAAAAAGAAATTGATAACATAATTGAATATATGAAACCATCTTATGTATCAGGCTTTACCCTTCTTGGTGGCGAACCTTTTGAGCATTCCAACCAACAAGGTGTACTTCCTTTACTACGCAAAATCAAAGAAACTTATCCAAACAAAACCATTTGGTGTTTCACAGGCTATAAATTTGATGAAGATATTTGCGACAGAATGATTAAGGAATGGCCTGAAACAAAAGAACTAATATCATATATTGATATTTTAGTTGATGGAAAATTTATTGAAGAACTTAAAAACCTTTCTCTAAGATTCCGTGGTTCTTCAAATCAACGCATCATAGAAGTTAAAGAATCCCTTGAAAAAGGCGAAATTATACTATGGGAAGGTATGAACGAAAATGTCAAATATAAAAGTTAATTTTAAAAAACTAAATTCTAATGCAATAAAACCAACCTACGGTTCAGCTTTTGCTGCAGGTGCAGATTTATATGCCTGTATAAACGAAAATATAGTTATCGCCCCAGGTGAAACCACATTAATCCCAACAGGTATTGCAATGGAGGTTCCAGTAGGATACGCAGGACTTATATACGCAAGAAGTGGTCTTGCCAGCAAAAAAGGTCTTGCCCCAGCCAACAAAGTAGGTGTAGTGGATGCAGATTATAGAGGCGAAGTTATGGTAGCTCTCCACAATCATTCTACAAAAAATGCCACTGTTGAAATTGGTGAACGTATAGCTCAAATGGTTATTGCTCCATTCTTAGCTGTTGATTATACCGAGGTTGAAACCTTAAGCGAAACCGTTCGTGGTGAAGGCGGATTTGGTTCTACCGGCAGCAAATAAAGGAGTGCTTAAATATGATTCCTGAATTAGATATATTTCAAGTTATTATACGAATTATTTTATCAATAATAATTGGTGGTCTATTAGGTCTCGAACGAGAAAGAAAACATCGTCCGGCGGGCTTTAGAACATATGTAGTTGTATGTCTTGGTTCAACCTTAATAGCACTAACCAATGTTTACATGTTACAGGAAGGTCTGTCTTCCGATGCCGCAAGAATACCTGCACAGGTAATCAGCGGAATAGGTTTTTTAGGCGCAGGCACCATAATGGTTACCCGTTCTAATGCAGTAAAAGGGCTTACCACCGCTGCCAGTCTTTGGACCTGTGCTGCTATTGGTTTAGCACTTGGAACCGGCTTTTATGCTGCTGCATTAATAGGCTTTGTAATAGTTATTATGTCACTTTATGTGTTACAATCTGTTGACAAAAAATTAAATAAAAATCGTTTAAACGCTCAGGTATATGCACAATTAAGCGACATATCAGCAATGCAGATAATATTCAAATTTGCAAAACAAAATTCTTACAGAATAGATGGTCTTGAATTTATCCAATCCCAAAATTGCTGCGTTGCCACTTTCCAAATAAGTTCTAAAGAAAAAACTCATTCAAAAGAATACATATGCAATGAATTACTCAAAAACGAAATGATTAATTTTATCGAATTATATTAAGGCATAGTCCAAAGGATTACTATTATTCTTTTGGACTATGTACTTTTTTTAGTTCTTGACATTTTCTAAAAAAGTACTATAATTCCTTATGGATTTAAAGAAAGAAGGAATTATATATGGAATCTTATACTTACTTGCTGGTATTAGCACTTATTTTATTATCAACAAAATTACTTGGTCTTGCCACAGAAAAAATCCACATGCCTCAGGTTGTAGGTGCATTAGTAGCGGGCATAATACTCGGTCCTAGCGGAGTAGGACTTTTAGAAAGCTCTGACTTTTTAGTTAAAACTGCCGAAATAGGCGTAATTATGTTAATGTTCACAGCCGGAATTGATACAGATATGAAGGAGCTTAAAGAAACCGGTTTCAAATCTTTTATCATTGCCTGCTTTGGCGTAGCGGTTCCTTTATTACTATGTGGTGGATTGTATTTCGCATTTTTCCTTAAAGAATTTACTACAATCAACCTTTTAAAGGCTGCATTTGTAGGCTCTGTCTTCTCAGCAACTTCTGTTTCAATTACTGTTGAAACATTAAACGAAATGGGCAAATTAAAATCAAAAACTGGCACAGCCCTTTTAAGCGCTGCTTTAATTGACGACATTTTAGGCATTGTTGTTTTATCAATTCTTACAGGCTTAAGTTCTGGTGGTAGCAACCCTCTAATGGTCATTCTTAGAATTATATTATTTTTCGCCTTTACTTTAATTGTAGGCTACGTAATAAGAATTTTATTCAAACAAATTAGTGAACACCATTGTCACAGTCGCCGTATTGCCGTATGGGCACTTGCATTTTGTTTATTAATGGCTTATTCCGCCGAGGCAGTATTTGGCGTAGCAGATATAACCGGAGCATTCTTTGCAGGACTTATATTATGTAACTTAGCAAAGGCCAGACAATTTGTTGCTAAAAAATTTACCGTTACTGCATATATGATATTCACACCGGTATTTTTTGCCAGTGTAGGCATGAAAACAGATTTAAAGACTATGAACACAGAGATTTTAATCTTTGCGCTTCTACTAATCGCTGCTGCTGTTTTATCTAAAATAATAGGCTGTGGTATAGGTAGTAAATTATGCAAAATGACTACACACCAATCTTTAGTAATAGGTATTGGTATGGTTGCTCGTAGCGAAGTAGCTCTTATGGTTGCACAAAAGGGTATAAATGTTAATATGATTGATCCAGTCATTTTGCCAGCCATTGTTTTAAGTGTTATTGCATCAGCTCTAATTACACCAGTTCTTCTTAAACTATCAATTTCAAAAGGTCCAGAATTGGCATAAATAGAAAAAGTCCCTCATTATGAGGGGCTTTTTCCACTTTGCTACGCTATTTTATTTCTATTCTTCTCTATCTCTTTCATTTCATTAGCTATTTTATCTTTTACCATATTAGCTATCATCGTCGTTGTCATACCTTCATATTCTTCATAATTAATAGGCTTCATAAAACTTACTATAGTTGTTACCGGTTTTAAAGAATTCACTCCAAAAGGCTTGTACGAATCGTATATAGCAACCGGAACAATAGGTGCCTTTGAAAGCTGGGCACATTTAAAGGCTCCCGGCATAAATTCCTGCAAATTATTATGATTATCTGTATATCCTCCCTCAGGGAAAATAATATAATTACGCCCTTCCTTAACCTGGTTTGCTACATTTTTTATCGACTTCACCTGTTTATGCATATCTGTTTTATCTAAACGTTCACCCTTAACTAATGCCACAAATTGATTGGCTATAAGCTTTCTTGATGCCTTTTCATCTATCATTACTGTACATGGGTTCTTATGAACGGAAATTATTCCCAACGCATCATATTTGCCCTGATGGTTAGGATACATAATATATCCATCATTTTCAGGAAGATTCTCAATGCCAAATGCAACCGTCTTTATGTGTCCATTACGTTTTATATGCCTTACCATATCCTGTGCAATAGAATAACATTCTTCTTCTGTATATTTCTCTGAATGATTTGCACAATAATCCGCTAAAAAAATGTAATATATAATCAAAGGAACTGATACAACTACCAAATATACCAATCTAACCATTTTAGTCCTGGTATATTGTAATTGACTCATCTAACAGTCACTTACAGATATACCTTCTCCTTTCTATCAACCTTTTTATCCGTGGTTGATTACGGTGTTATATATTTGTATGATGTAAATATGTGATGTGGATTTGTGTTT
>JAZQMK010000088.1:0-10607 GCA_045543455.1 Lachnospiraceae bacterium | reverse complement strand
TATACTAAGAAACTATATGTATAACTTCCGCTTCCGCCACTTGCCACAGCACTAAATGCTACATTTGAGCCTTTTATTACACTCTGTGCATTTGCATTTATTGTTACATTAAGCGTATTAGCTGATACATTAATCTTAATGCCTTCGCTTCTTACTACAGTTCCCAAACCATCTTTAACTTCAACATAGAATGTTCTATTTCCATTTGCAGTCCAATTCATAGTATTTACTTCTGAAAAACTATTAAATCTATACCATGTGCCGGCAGTTTCATTATACATTAGATAGCTATATGTATAGCTGCCGCTTCCACCACTTGCTATGGCACTAAAGCTTACATTTTGGCCATTAGCTGCATTTGTTGAACTTGCCAAAATATTTACTGCAAGATTATTCTTAGTTGCAACAGTCACCCTAACACCTGAGCTTCTTACCACTTTTCCTGAAGCATCCTTAACTTCAACATAAAACACTCTGTTATTACCTGTAGTAGCCGTCCAACTGTGATTCTTTGTTTCAGCAAAGCTTGAAAATCTGTACCATGTACCATTTGTTTCGTTATACATTAAAAAGCTGTATGTATAATCTCCAATACCTCCGACAGCATTTGCTGTAAGTGTTATTGTATCACCGATTTCAATGGCATTTGCATTAGTATTTACTGTTACACTGAGTTCTTCTGTTTTTGGCTCTTCACCATACAATACCTTTACATAATTAACTGTAAGGTTGGCAACATTTGTCTGATAATCTGGTCCCTTGATTAAAAGAGCATTACTATCCTTTGTTGCTGTTAATGTAAATGTAAATTCATTTTCTACATCAACTGATGAACTTAAGAAAATTTCTGAATGGCTATTTAATCCTTCATCTGTCGCATAACATCTGAAACCTGTTCCACCGTTATCTTCTACTTTCATAACTACTGTAATACTTTGTCCAACAACTAATGTCTTAGGTAATTCAATTGATGTCTGTAATACATCATTCATTTTCACACTACCATCAGCAACCAATGTTGTATACCCTGCAGTGTCAATTAATCTAGGTATAGCTGTTATATCTGTCTTTGCAGTACAGTTTACGCAGTGACGACTCTTTGAACCTTCGCTGTTAACGCTTGGTGCCACATCTACTGTATATGCATTTTCATAGTTATGATCTGTCAATGCTATTGTTTCACTATAAGAGTTGCCACAAGAACATGTATGTGTTCTTGTACCCGTTTCAACACATGTTGCCTCCTTTGTTACAACAGATGTAACATTATGTGTTCCTGAAAGGTCTTGGTATTCAACTCCAATTGAATTAATTGTGATATTTCCTATATTGGTCCACGAATTTGGTCCCTTTATAAGTATATAATCACAAGGCTGATTTGTAGTTAATGTGAATTCGTACACATTTGAACTATCAAAATCTTCGCTCTTAAAAATTTCTACAGATGTATTATCTATTCCATTGGCTGTAGTAAATACTCTAAAGCCAGTTGCATCTGCATCAGTAACATCTATGCGAACTTTTACTGACTGGCAAGCTTTTAAGTTTTCAGGCAATGTGATTCTTACCTGATTCAAATCAGTAAGTGTAAGTTTTTTACTTCCACTATCATATGTACCTGCTGTATTAGTTGACAAATCTACTGCTGTATAATTTGATGTTTCTGTACTTGAACCACTTGCAGAATATGCCATATAGAACAAGTTGATTGAATCACCCTTTGTAATAGTGACATTTCCTGCCGATATAGGTATCGTTGCAATTCCATTAGAATCACAAGTGTATGTAATTCCATTTACAATAACACTCTTTCCAACAGCCGATGTACTTCCACCAAATACAAGCTTTAAAGTTCCCGAAGACGTAGCCGTAAATGAAATGCTTGTTGAACTTTCCATTTTTAAGCATGTTGTATATGTTGAACCATTGTAAGATACTGAACCTTTTGTAGTTGATGTATTACCGCTAATGTTAAAGAAATTGCTTGTAGTACCACTTGCTGTAAAGCTATGCGAGTTACTTACTGTTCCCACATTTTCACCAGCATCGCCATTATTGCCGCCATTACCAGCCGAATCTAAAGTACATACAAATGTAGATACACTATTAGCAGGTAAATGTGCCCAGAAACCATTGCCACTTAATTCTAAGTTAGATGTCTTTGCTAAATTTTCTGATTGAGATGTTCTATAGCGGTCTACACTTACAATGTTTCCACCGCTAATATTAAAGCTTTGGCTTAAACCTGTGCTGCTTTCATTAACTGCAACAATTACAGCCTTGCCATCACCTGTATACGCTGAAACATAGATTCCAGTGTCAGGATTTTCTGTAGCTTCAACTCTCTTGTAGCCTCGTCTTACAAACTTTGAATACTGTGCCATACAGTAACCACGTTTACTAATAGTTCCGTCTTCTTTTAACGGACTATAGCTTCTTCTTATATACCACCATACATAAGTTTGCATACCGTTAGTCATAGCATTATGAATATGTGTTGAAACGCCTAATGATTGTGGCCATAAATCTGCTGAATCAGTATCACTGTTAGGATAATACACTTCTGTCATCCAAAGTTCTTTTCCAGAACCTTTTTGCTGGAATAATGGATACGAAAAATTATTATATGATGTTCCATATAAATGAGTACCGAGTATATCAACATTTTTCCATGCACTAGAGTCATTGATGATAGGATCACTCAAACTCTTAAGATAGCTAAATGATTCTGGCGCTATAATTCTGCAATCAATATCATCTGCATAATTCTTTAAAAATGTTACTAATTCGTCTGTTGTCCACCATGTCCAATCATGTCCATAATCTGGCTCATTTGCTATAGATATTGCATATAAATCAACACCATTGTCTTTCATATACTTAACAAAATCATTTAAATGTTTTGCATATTCCGCATATTTATCATGTTTTAATCTTTTTGCTGATGTATCACCGTCACGGTTAAATGTCTCAGTAAGATCACTTGGCGGATTCCAAGGTGTTGCAAACACAAGCGCACCTTTAGCTACTGCTGCTTGTGCAGTTGGTAATTCTTTATACCACTGACTGCTATTCTCGTCTACATGTATTCTTAATATCTGAAAACCTAATTGGTCATCTCCATTACCGAATACTGTTTCTCTCTGACTTTCTGTAAGGTCATTAATCCATATTGGATGATTCATACCTCCAAAGCCTTTAATTTCTTGGTATTGTTTTGTCAAATCGACATTTACCGCATTAGCAGAATCTGCGGCATATACCTGTGCTGTTTCTGTCATTCCTGCAGGTAATATTCCTAAGACCATTAATAAGCTTAAGATTACACACAAGATTGACTTAAATCTTTTTTGTTTCATTGTAAGCCCTCCAATTTTACAATTTTTTAACATTTATATTTTAATACTTTATTTTTTTATTTTCAACATATTAGCCTCTTTCTCCATACCATTCAGTCTTTTAATATATTTTACTGTTTTTTATATGTTATTTTTTCAATATTCTTCTGTCTTGTTTGCTTTTTTACTGTTTTTTATAGTTTTATTTTTTATTAATATTTTAAATTATTTTATATCCAATTGAATAAAAATGGCGAAGCATCATCAGCCTCGCCATTCAACACTATTCTATATTTAGTTTTATTGCCACACTTCTTACAACAGTTCCATCACTATCTTTAACATCTACATAGAACTCTCTTATACCACTGCCCGATGCTGTCCAGCTTGTCGTATTTGTTGATGTAAAATCCGTCAATCTGGCCCAATTACCAGTTACCCCGTTGTAAATTAAGAAGCTATATGTATATTCGCCACTTCCACCTGTTGCCATTGCTGTAGCTTCAATTTTTTCACCTGCTGTTACATTTTCTTTGCTTATAGTAAGGTTAACTTCCAAATCAGAACTTTCTAATACATTTACCGTAATTCCTTCACTTCTTACAATTATTCCAGTGCTATCTTTTACTTCAACATAGAATTGTCTTCTGTCAGTTGTTGATGCTATCCAGCCCATTCTGTCTAAAGTTTCAAAATCACTGAATCGATACCACATTTGTGTTCCTTCATTGTACACCAAGAAACTGTATGTGTAATCTCCACTTCCACCACTTGCAGTAGCTGTTAATGCCAATATGGAATCTTTAATAATACCTTGGGCATTTGCACTTATTGTTACCGATAAATCACTTGTCTTAGCAACAATCTTTACACCTTCACTTCTGACAACTTTTCCTTCGCCATCTTTAACCTCAACATAAAATGTTCTGTCTCCAGCCACTAACCAATTCATATTATTAATCTCGGCAAAATCACTAAATCTGTACCAGCTGCCATTTTCTTCATTATGCATAAGGAAGCTATATGTATAATTCTCATCACCACCACTAGCTGTAGCATTTAAAGCTATTGTCTGTCCTTTAAATGGAGTTGCATCATTTACAGTAAGGTTTACCTGCAATTTATCCTGCATTTTAATCGTTACTCTTACGCCTTCACTTCTTACAACAGTTCCTTCGCTGTCTTTTACTTCAACATAGAATATTCTGTCGCCAACTACACTAGCCTGCCAGCTCTGAGTTGTAATTTCACTAAAATCTGAGAATCTGTGCCAGTATCCGCCATTTTCATTGTACATAAGGAAACTGTACGTGTATTCTTCACTACCGCCCGAAGCTTTTCCTATTAAGTTTACCGTCTTACCTAACAACACTTGTTCTTTTTCAGCCTTTATGGTTACTGCCAACTTTTCTCTAGGAACTATATTAATTACACACTTAACATATTGGCCATCTATTCCAGCATATAAATTAGTAGTTCCTTCTTTTAACGGTGTAATCTTGCCATCTTTGTCAATAACAGCAATATCATTATCTGCATTCACCCATACTACTTCATTTGCATTTACACCGCTGATATTAAGAACTACATTTGAAGTTTTATTTATTGGTACAGTTATTTCTTCCTCTTCAAATGCAAGTGTGCCAGCTGTAGTTAAATCAATGCTTATAGAGGAAATGTCTCCATCAATCTTAATCCTTTTTTGCTTTATTGTAAATTCTAAAATCGAATCTCCTATATCACTATCAAGAATATTAAATATGACTGTTTCATTGCCTGTTGCCATATCAATCTTATACACTTTAGTTGTAGTAGCAATATAAAACTGATGCTTATACATAAATGCATTAACTACATTTTCATCATAGTCAGCGAAGGTACTATATTCACTACCGTCAATCTTGGATCTTACAATATTTTTTATGCTTGAAATATAATACCAATATCCATCATAGTAATTGTAGCTGTTATTGCTAGTGGCATTATTTCTAAATATATAACCAGCAAATGTTTTAGAAACATCACAGGTTACATCTGCATCCCAGCCTTTATGAGATAAAGCTAAGAACTCTTCGTCACTCTTTAAAAAATATTTGTGATATGCTTCACCTTCATCTTTATCATCTTTACCCCTGTCATTCCATGTAGCATCAATATGATAATAATTACCGTCAATACCTACTATATTCCATGCATGGTTCATTTCTTCACGGGATGCAATATAATAGCATTCTACATCATATCTTTTAAGTAAATATTCCATTGTAAGAGCATACGCATTGCACACAGCAATACCATTATTAATAAGCCCTGGCATATAATAACTTTCCATAGGGATAGTATCATTTATATAATTTTCATAATCATATTCACATTCTCTTACTATCCAGTCATGAACTGCAAGAATCTTTTCCAAATCACTCATGCTTTCATCAATCTGCATATCTAAAGACTTAATATCTGTTTGAAAATCTATATAATCAGCCACAGTCTTTTCAATATCAACAGTACCTTCTTCGGTTACATATTCTGGTTTTGCAAAAATCCAAATACTTTTATCTGTCCCCACACTCGCATGATTCAACCAATGTAGTTCTGGATACTCATCAAATGCACCTTCTGTAATATAAGATACAACCTCTTTAATCTGAGAATCAGTAATATTTAAATAAATTAACTCAACACGATAACCATTATTAGAACTAGGTACCTTAAATGTGTTTGTGACTTTACACAATTTTTCTTTAATAACTTTCTTTAACTCTCCATTAGCAATTCTGCCTTGAATTATCTGCCAGTCATTGGCTGCCTTTTTCGTATCAAAGACCTTATCATCTGTTAAATATTCCATCCTTGGAGTTATCAAAATGCCATAAACATAATCTCCGGAAGTACTATAATTGTCAAAACTTTCTACCCAGTAATACTCCTTATTTGCCAGCAACTTTTTTGCATATTCTAACACTCTATTGCCTTCTGTTCTAGGAATCTTCAAATCATATATAACCGGATATTTCCCTGTATATGTACTATTAGCGAACTGCAAAATCTTATCATCTATATTTTTATAATAAACCTCTCGCCAGTCCTCATTTGCCGTCTCTACATCTATCATATTATCTGTAGTCAGATATTTTTCTTTAGGTGTCAAGGTTATAAATTCTATATAATCTCCGTTTACAATTACATTTGCACTATCCAACCAATAAAAGTTAAATTCCCCTTTTATGGTATTCATATATGAATTAACCGAATACGTATTACTTTTTTTAAGCATCATATCCGTAATATCTATGCCATAGTGAGAATCCTCATCATAAGGCAATGTAGTAAATTCAGTGACTTTTTCTCTAAGTGTTTCTTTTTCTGCGCTCGTTATAGCATATACCTTCTCACGCGAACCACCAAACACTGTAGCAGCAAATATTACCAAAAACAAACACATCCACAAACGCAACCCCACGATATGCTTTTTCTCCATAATAATCATCCTTTCTGCAACTTGTTTTATTTCCATATTATTTTATTCATTATAGCACTTTTGTTAGACTATTTCAAGTTAACACTTTATATTTTCTTTCTTTTAAAACAACAAAAATGCCATAACACTTTTAAGCATCATGGCATTTATAATCTTATTTTATTGTAATTTTTTTCACTTCACTTCTGACAAGAAATCCATTATTATCCTTTACCTCAACATAGAATTCCCTTACACCAGTGCCAGAAGCAGTCCAGTTTAGTATATTTGAATTACCCTCTTCAAACTTATTAAATCTATGCCAATAGCCTGTTGTAGGATTGTACATTATAAAGCTATAGCTATAATTACCGGCACCTCCAGTTGCAGTTGCAGTAATTTTAACCTGTGAACCTGAGTTTACCTGTGTCTTATCTGATTTTACACTTACAGATAAATCATATTTTTCCACTATAGCCACGCTTACAGCTTCACTTCTTACAATATTACCTAATGAATCCTTTACTTCTACATAAAATTTTCTTTTTTCTGAGGTAGAAGCTATCCAGCTTAATGAATTAACACCATTAAAGTCAGAAAATCTATACCAATAGTTTTTCTCCTCATTATACATTATGAAACTATATTTGTAGCCTCCAGCACCTCCTGAAGCAGTTGCTATTAATGCAACATTAGAACCTTTAACTACAGTACCTGCATTAGAATTTAATGTTATCTGTAATGGATTTAATACAGTAACCTTAATGCCTTCACTTCTAGCAACTTTTCCAGAACTATCCTTAACCTCAACATAAAAAGTTCTATTTCCTGCAGTACTTGCATACCAATTGCAAACTGTATTTGCATTAAAGTTATTTATTCTATGCCAGTAACCCTGGTCATTATTATACATAATAAAGCTATATGTATATTCTCCTGTACCGCCTGAAGCAACAGCAGTAAATGATACAGTTTCATTCTTACTCACCTGAGTACTATTTGTTTTAATACTAACTTTCATCTCTTTAGTTTCTACAACTACAACTACATCTACACCCTTGCTTCTAATTACTGCACCTACAGAATCTCTAACTTCTACATAGAATACCTTATTTCCACTTGAGTTAGCAGTCCATACTAATGTTGTAGCGTCATTAAAACTATCAAATCTGTACCAAGTGTTTTTATCTTTATCATATATGATAAAACTATATTGATATGCACCAATTCCACCCTTAGCCTCTGCTGAAAGATTAAGTTTACCACCGAATTTCAAACCCTTTACAGTTCCATAATACGAGATTACACTTGCATTCAATTCAACAGCTAAAGGTTCTTTCATTACAATTTCTTCAAATTCAAGCTTTACTCTATTAGCCTCTGTTTCTGCTGTTGAACCCTTATAGCCAACTATAATTATATCTGTATTTTCTCTATCCTCTGCATGTCCTCCACCATAAATTACATTTGCGCTAAATTTACATTCTGGATTTGTTATTATAACTCTTTCCAAATTTAGACAAAACTTTATACTATATGCACCTAAAGCTGAAACAGTACTTGGAAAAGTTACATTTACTAGATTATCGCAATTTCTCAAAGCCATATTTTCAACTCTTTCAACACCATATGGGACAACAAAATCAGTAATACTACTTCCCATTGGGAATAACTCTAACACTGTCTTATCCTTGTTGTATAAAACTCCATCCTTTACAGAAAAATTCTTGCTATCTTCACTTACTACGAATTCTTCTAGTTTGTGAGCTCCATAAAAATCATCTGATGCTATACTATATAATAAATCCGACAAATAAATAGTTTTTAATTCTCCACAATTTGCAAATGCACTACCATTAATCTTATTAACAGTATTTGGCATATTGCAATTTGTAATACTGCCTTCAGCTATATATACAATAGTCATATCCGTATTATATATAACACCGTCAACCTTTTTGAAATTCTCGTTGCCACTTGCAATTGTTATACTTTTTAAAGTAGGTGTCATCATAAAAACATTTGAACCAAGACTTTCTAAAGTAGAAGGCAACTTTATGCTTTCAATCTGAGTATTTCTAAAAGCTTCTGAAGCGATTGATGTAAGTCCTTCATTTAAAACAACTGTTTTTAAACTTGCACACTCACTAAATGTTGCATAAGGTATAGTTGTAATTTTTTCTGGTATTTTTACATATGTAAGCTTTTTACAACCATAAAATGCGTTTGCTCCTATATTTTCCAAATTCGAAGGCAAATCAAACTGCGGAAGGTTGGAATTACCAAAAAATGCACTTTTTCCTATGCTTATTACTGAAGCTGGCATATTTATAGTTTTTATATTACATTGCGTAAAGACAGAATCTCCAATTATTTTTAAGTTATTACTAAGTTTTACTTCATTAAGATTTATTGAATAATAAAATGCATTTTTTCCTATTGAAGTTACACTGTCTGCCATTTCAACAGTTTTAATTTTAGTGCAACTATCGAATGAATAATCACCAATGTGAGTTACTCCATCCTCAATAACCACAGCCTGTACGCTAGTCCACGACTCCGGTCTTTCACTTTTACTTTCATAATCTTTCATAGAACCATTACCGCTAATCACGATAGTTTTATATTGAACTGTAGTACTGGCATCATAAAGCACCCAACTTACTTCACCACTGGTACCCGAATCCAATATAGCACCATATTCTGCTGCTAAAATATTTTTAGGTTCTGTAATAATCATAAACATGCTTAAACATATTAGTACTATTAATTTTTTCATTTTTCCTCCATTTCTATGAATGTTTTCCATCATTCTATTTTTACTATGGCAAAATGAGAGACCTTAGAATGATCTCTCATTTTTACATTAACGAATGTCAATTTCTAAAACCTTACTTCTAACAACAGTTCCATTACCATCCTTTACATCAACATAGAACTCTCTGTTGCCATTTGCTGTCCAGTACATTACATTTACCGATGTAAAGTCTGAAAATCTGTGCCAGTTACCACTTGTCGGATTGTACATTAAGAAACTGTATGTATAATTACCTGCTCCTCCGCTTGCATTAGCTGTAAGCTGCACATTCTCTCCTGCATATGGATTGTTATTACTTGCTGTCACATTAACTGTAAGATTTGAGCTTTCAAGTATAGTCATTGTTATACCTTCGCTTCTTACCTTTGCTCCTGTGCTGTCCTTAACTTCTACGTAGAAGGTTCTTCTGTCTGTTGTTCCCGCTATCCAGCTTAGCTTATTTACAGCTGCAAAGTCTGAAAATCTATACCAGTATCCACTTACTTCATTGTATACCAAGAAGCTGTATGTGTAGCTTCCGCTTCCACCACTTGCACTTGCGCTAAATGCTACATTTGAACCCTTTATTACGCTATTGGCATTTGAGCTTATTGTTACTTTTAATGTATTTGCTGATACATTTATCTTGATTCCGTTACTTCTTGCAACTGTTCCTTCACTGTCCTTTACTTCTACATAGAAGGTTCTGTTACCATTTGCTGTCCAGTTTAATGTATTAGAAGAAGTAAAGCTATTAAATCTGTACCAGCTGTTTGTGCTTTCATTGTACATTAAGAAGCTGTAGGTGTAGCTTCCACTTCCTCCTGTTGCACTTGCACTAAAGCTTACATTTTGACCATTTGATACATTTGTAGAACTTGTTGATATATTTACCGCAAGACTGTCTCCTGCTGTAACATTTACCTTTATACCTGTGCTTCTAACTATTGTTCCGTTACTATCTTTAACTTCTACATAGAATGTTCTGTTACCGGCTGTTGTTGCAGTCCAG
>JAZQMK010000087.1:0-2570 GCA_045543455.1 Lachnospiraceae bacterium | reverse complement strand
GTTTCTAAAACGATTTCCTGAAAGTAATCCGATTACAACTATATTTATTCCTGCTGCTAACAATATTGTTACTATATTTTGTAGCATAGAAGTAAAATACTGTTCTCTGTACATATTGTTTTTCTCAAAGTAGTTTTCTACATTTATTTTATCGCCTTTACAGTATCCTTTGATTATGTTATCAGTTGCTAAAAATATGGCTTCATCTTTAAATTTCACTCTAAAGTAATTATTTTGTACAGCAAGCTTATATTCATCCTTATAAGCTTGCATGTATTCATTATCCATTATATCTTTAATAAGTTGATTTTGAGCATCTGTAAGCTTATTCGCCAATCCTTTCGAGGCAATTGCATTATAATATGCATTTTGAGAAAGCAAGTTAGAAAGTTCTCCTTCATTAGTTTCATCTATATATACGACTCCAACTACTTTTGCTTTGCCGGCAGTACCATACTCATTAACTTCAGCTAAACCTTTATAATACAAGTATTTATCCATTTCCTCAGGCTTTGGATAATATGTTACCACGTCATTTAATGCCTTTCTGACATCATCATGTATATTATAATCTACTTCTACTTTTTCAAGGCTTATATCATAATAAGGAAATCTAATATCAGTGCCGACTTTTATTGATTTGTCATAAACATCATTAGCATTTTTTCTTAATAAAACAAGTATCTGCTCACCATTGCAAAAAGCTTCATAATCCCTATATTCAGGAGCTATATATTTGCTCATTCTTTCATAGAACTCCTTTGTAGGCTCTACATATTCCGTAGCATACAAATACCTTGTATTATCTGTAATAACCTTCATTGCACCATGGGCAGGAGCCATTTTTTCGTAAGCTAAATCTTTAAAATTCATACCTTCCCAAAGCCAAGTTCTTTGCGTTTCTATAGTTGAATATTGTATAGTATCTACCCCTTCTATGGAATTTAAATACTCAACCGTTTTATCTGAAAATCCTTTATATAAGTTGTCCGAGCCATTAAAAATATACTTAGAAAATTTATTATAATACATATTGTTTCCTAAAAACACTTTATTGTCACCATAGATTGATTCAGTTTTATATATACCTGAGAATAATTCAGCAATTATTTCGTTATCATAAAAACACAAGTGATCAAATAAGAAATTTTTCCATTTCATCTCATCTACCAAAAAATATTCTCTATCAAGCTTACGCTTCTCCTCAGCCTCTTCTAACGGATACTGATACATAAAATTGTATATATACGTATATGTATTAATAGGCAATTGGTACCCTGTCATATCATAATCACGCGCACTATTTGTAAGCTTTTTATCTGCTTTATTCATATTGATAAAACCACCTATTATAATTAGGGTTATGCAAAGCACAAATATTCTTACACTTATTCTTGGAAGTACGCCTTCTGATTTTGATATTCTTTCCTGCAGACGCAAAATACCCAATTTAGGACTGATTCTGTGTTTTTCCATCTTAATGGCATTTTCACTATAATACACATGTTTTTTATTATTCTTTCTTTGTCTTATTTCTTTTATTAAAAATACTATATTTGCCAACATTCCTGATAATATTGCCACAATAAGACCTATTATACTTCTTACATAAACATCCCTACCTATTGCATAAAATTCAATACCAAGCCTCTTTTCTACTATTCTGGCAATACCATTTCCAAGCAATATCGCAATCCCAATACCAAGGGCACCAAATATTACTATCATTATCAGATTTTCAAAGTTTTTAATTTTTTTCTGTTGTCGTTTTGAAGCTCCCAGCCTTCCTATCTTATCATAAAATTCTTTTCTTACTGCATAGTAGTCAAGCATTTTATATATGAGAACTGCCATACCCACAAGCATAACTGCTATATACAGATAGTTATATACAAACTCTGCGCCCCATGGTTTGAAATCATATACATACTGGTTATATTTCAATCTTGAGCCATAACCCTCTAAAGTCTTATAAAACTGGTTATAGTCAGTTATTTTTATATTATCCTTAACTTCATAGGTATAGATATTCATCTTTAATCTGTCGATAAATTTATCATATTCAGACTTTGTTACTACGGCGCGTGGCATATCTTTAGCATTGTACCATTGGTCAGTATAATCCTCAATAATACCGCAAAGTACAAATTCTTTATACACCATATTTTCTTCATTAGCAGGAACATCCTTGTAATAAGGAACAACAATGGTATCACCTATATTTTTACTATAACCGCCTTCTGCTAAGGCCGCATACTCTATAGCTATTTCATTTTCTTTTTGTGGCCATTTTCCGGCTCTTAGCTTAATATTATTGTTTTCAATAAATGCTTCACTCATATAGCCCATATGACCAATTGTAGTTTTTCCATTAATTTCATATATTTCGCTACATGTTCCTGCACTTATAGGACCATCTAAAAACACATGTGCTTCTAAATCTTTATTATTTTCTCCTGCTGACATCTCCATTACAAACCAGCCACCAAAATGATCCTTATTAAGTTCATTCTGCACATTGTACATATTGTCACGAAATATTGCTGTAAATGTTACGAAAAGCATTACAA
>JAZQMK010000086.1:0-45430 GCA_045543455.1 Lachnospiraceae bacterium | reverse complement strand
CTATAGAAATATGTGGTGTATGTACAGATATTTGTGTTATTTCAAATGCAATTACACTAAAAGCATTTGTTCCTAACGCAGATATAAAGATTTTGAAAAATTACTGTGCAGGAACAACAAAGGAAAATCACGAGCAAGCATTAGCTGCTATGAAACAATGTCATATAGAAATCTCAGATTATGTAGAAAGCTTTTATGGATAATAAAAAAACTCCGCCAGATTTGGCGGAGTTTTGTGTTAATTATTCTCTAAATAATCTTCATAAACTTCTAATACTTCTTTCATTGCTTCACTACCAGGAGCACCCTTTGTAAGACGTTTTTCTACGCAGGTTTTAATGCTTATTGCTTCGTAAATATCTTCTTCAAATACAGGGCTGATAGCTTTGTATTCATCTAAAGTCATATCATCAAGTGCGATGCCTTTGTCAATACAGAAGAGTACTAATTGACCTACGATTCCATGAGCATCTCTAAAAGGAACGCCATGGTTTACAAGATAATCGGCTGCATCAGTAGCGTTAGTAAAGCCATTTTTAGCACTTGCTTCCATAGTTTCTGTATTAAACTTCATTGTATCTATCATACCTGTAAATAATGCCAAGCAACCTTTAACTGTATCAATTGCATCAAAGGTAAGTTCCTTGTCCTCCTGCATATCTTTGTTATAAGCTAAAGGAAGACCTTTCATAGTTGTAAGTAATGACATTAAAGCACCATATACACGGCCTGTTTTTCCTCTTACAAGTTCTGCAATGTCAGGGTTTTTCTTTTGAGGCATAATAGAACTACCTGTGCTGTATGCATCATCAAGTTCAATAAAGCCATATTCGTTAGAATTCCAGATGATTATTTCTTCTGAAAAACGGCTTAAATGCATCATTATTGTTGATAACGCACTTAAAAATTCAATGAGATAGTCTCTGTCAGATACAGAATCCATACTGTTTAATGTAGGACCATTAAAACGCATATATTCAGCGGTATAATCTCTGTCTAGTGGATATGTTGTTCCGGCTAATGCACCTGAACCTAATGGACAATAATTCATTCTATCGTGAATATCATCAAGACGAGAGCGGTCTCTTTTAAACATTTCAAAGTATGCTCCGAAATGATGAGCTACAGTGATTGGTTGTGCCTTTTGTAAATGTGTAAAACCTGGCATATAAGTTGTAAGGTTTTCAGACATTATTCTGTAGATGACTTTTAATAAATCTTTTAAAAGAGAGTCAACAACTAAAACTTCATCTCTTGTATATAGCTTCATATCAAGGGCAACCTGGTCATTACGACTTCTGCCAGTATGAAGCTTTTTGCCAGCTTCTCCGATTCTCGCTATTAAGTTAGCTTCAATAAAGCTATGAATATCCTCGTGTTCGTTGCCGATAATTAGTTTTCCAGAATCAAGGTCTGATTTTATTCCTTGAAGTCCGTTTACTATTGAAAAACGCTCATCATTGGAAATAATTCCTTGTTTAGCAAGCATTGTTACATGGGCAATGCTACCGGCGATATCCTGTCTGTAAAATTTTTGATCGAATGATATAGATGCATTAAAATTATGCACTAACTGATTTGTTTCTTTTGTGAAACGTCCGCCCCACAATTTCATATTATTCACTTACCTTTCTTGCTTTATATTTTTTGTCAACAACATACATAATCATAATCAATGCTATTGAAACGACAGTGATTGTCTTGCCTAGAGCAAAACCACCTGGTTCATAAGAAAGCTCAATAGTATGTTGTCCGCTTGGTACATTAAATCCTAAGAGTGCATCTTTAATTTTAAATGTATCAACTTTTTGATCATCAACTAAAACTGTCCAACCTGTATCGTAAGGGATTGAGCAGAACATAAGCTGATTCTCTTTAGCATTTACGCTACCTTTAATTGTTGTATCATCATGGTAGCTTACATTAAGAGCTCCCTCGTTTAATTTATTAAATGCTTTTTCAAAGCTTTCCTCGTCATAAGTATATGCTTCAAAAGAAGTTAAATATCCGCCAGATGCAAAACCGTCAATGTATACAACATCTGTTGGTGAAATATAACCTAAGTCAATTATATAATTATCTCTCATTCTGTCATATGTTCTTAAATTGCCGTTAACCGAAACTTTAACAGTTGACACTGATGAGTTTGTGACATGTATATAAATATGCTGTTTTTGTGTTGTTGTAATATTAATATTAGTACCGTCAATGGTTGTAGCTAACTTGTAGAAGGTATCAGGTATTCCTGTTGTTTTTTCAATGAAGTTATTCTGTATTTCAAATGGTGTTGCAAGAGAAAAATCCCAATAATCAATATCGTCAACATCCACCATAAATCCAACAGGAAGAGTATAATTGTTTTTGTATAAATAATTGTCACCAACTGCGTAGTAGAAGCTTAAATCATCACCCTCCTCGCGATAATAATTGCTTAAGGTGTATTTAATGTTAAACATCGCCGAAGTAAGAACAGTAGCTCCATTTGCAGAGTAAGCATTATAAGATGCTTCACATCCTAAGGTACGCATAAGGTTTGTCATACCAACATTTGCAGTAGATGAAAATGTTGCAAGTCCCTTTATATTATGCCATGAAGTGTCATTTTTTGAACGGAAGCCTGAGAATTTTTCAATTCTGTAAAAGCCTTTATCGTCCTCTGCAACAACATTTTTTAGTGCTTCGATATTATCGTAATCGCTAAGATAATATGTTCTGCCTGTTGTAGAAAAACCAGTAACCTCAACATTCATAGTACATTCAACGATTGCAACTGAGAATATAAGGAAGAGCACTAATCCTTTAGGGAATTTAGGATTTTGTGACATATAAGCTAATACGCCGTAAACAACAATAAATGCTCCTGCAATATACATAATTGTAAATTTGTAAGTATCACCTGCATAGATTTCTTCTGCAAGAATTAAAAATGCAATAACTATCCAGATGGCTGCGCTAATTTGCTTTTTAGTATATTCCTTGAAGTTTAAAAATCCTTCACAACACATAGTCAAAAGTAAGAAACAATATATAAAGGATTGTCTTGCCGGAAGGCTGTTAGGGAATCTTAGTCCGTGCCACAGGTAGTTTAATTTATTCATATTAAATGAAGTAAGTAATACCATTAAAAGAAGACAATTAGTTATCTTGCTTCTATTATCAACTTTAGGGTTCATTATATATAATGGGAAGAGGAAGAATACTGCCACACCACAATATATATTAGGGAAATGTTCAAGTCCCATATGAACTTCAACTAATGGAAGTTGTCTTACAAGCATTTCAAATAGAGGGAAATACTCGCTAAGAACTTCTACCTTAGTTATTTCGCTAGAAGCTGATAATTTAAGTGCGGAATATGCCGGTAACAATAGCATTGCACCAACACCACCGGCTAACAGTGAGCATACGCCGAAGCGGGCGGCTTTTATTATATAGTCAGTCCATTTTTCAGGCTTTGGTAAGGAAATAATCTTTGCAATAAAGATAAATACCAAAGCGATACAAACCATAATGGAAATATAATAATTTGTATATATACATAACGCTAAAGATATAGTATACAACATATATTTATCTTCTGTAAGAAGCTTTTCAAGTCCTAATATAATAAGTGGGAAGAGGATAAGGCAGTCTAACCACATTATATTCCAGGCATAAGCTGTAATATAAGCTGACAGAGAATAGAACATACCAAAAAGTGAAATGGTAATATCTTTTCTGTTATAATGCTTAGTAAGATAATAAGTAAAGCTTAAGCTTGTAAATGCTATCTTAAGAAGAATAATAACATTCATAACCTCAATAAGACTTCTTTGTGCAAAAAGGCTTATCAGCCAGTTAACCGGGCTTGCAAGGTAATAAGAATAAAGCGCTATAAAGTTAGTTCCTAAGCCAATATTAAATGAGTATCTTAAATCGCCACCGTTTTTAAGCTTGTTCCAAAGCTCTGAATAGAATGGCGCATACTGATGATACATATCAGAACGGAGGTAGCAATTTTCACCAAATGGATATATTTCTCTTCCATAATAAATGATTATCATTATAACCAATGGAATTGCGAAGGCTAAAATATATACAACATTATCCTTGAAAGACCATTTTTTCTTTTCTTTATCAGTAAAGATAACATTTTTGCTTACAACATAATTGAAAATCACCACAAATACAGATGCTATAAATTTAGCAATATATAAATGTAATGAGAAGAAACCTACTGACATAAGTATGAAAATGGTTTCTATAACAAATGAAAATATTCTTGCAGATGTGAAGGTTGCAAATTCAGAGCATACAGTTTTAAAACTCCAGTCCTTGCTTAAAAATACATATTTTTTATTAACAACATATGCAAAAATAACTGCGGCAATAAATGCTGCTAATTGGGAAATGATAACCTGCTTGCCCATTTTGTCAAAAATAAAGAAAACAATATAATTAACAAGGGTTGTGAGTACGCCGGCAACAAGGTAAGTCATAGTCTCTTTATTTACATATTTTTTTCGTAATTCAGACAGATTAATCTTCATTGTTGTTATCCTTTCTTGATTCTTTAATATTAGTTTCTTTGGTTATATAAATAGGGCGCCCTTTAGATTCGATAAAGATACGTGCGATATATTCACCTATAATACCTAATGAAAGTTCAATAAGACCACCTAAAAATAATACTATGATTATAAGAGAAGCGTATCCTGGCGCATCAATTCCAAAGAATAAGGTTTTAACAAATATAACAATTGCGTAAATAAATGCAGCAAATGAAATTCCTGCTCCAAGTACACTTACCAGTCGAAGTGGAGCAACGGAAAAGGATGCAATACCGTCAATGGCATAGAAGAAAAGACCCTTAAGGTTCCATTTTGTCTTGCCAAGCGTTCTTTCAACATTTTCATAAGGAATCCATTTAGTGTCAAAGCCAATCCAACTAAAAATACCCTTTGAAAAACGTAAGGTCTCAGGAAGATTAACAATGGCATCAACCATCTGTCTTGACATTATTCTAAAGTCAACGGCTCCATATGGTAACTCGACATTAGAAAGTTTATTATTAACATGATAAAAGCTACGGGATAAGAAACTTCTTATGGGAGCCTCTCCTTTTCTTGTAGTTCGATACGCTGCACAGCAATCATGTCCCTTTTTAATTTCTTCAATCATAGAAGGAATTAAAGCAGGTGGATGTTGTAAATCTGCATCCATTATAATTACATAATCGGCTGTAGAATTCTCAAGTCCAGCATACATACCAGCTTCCTTTCCAAAATTTTTAGAAAAGGAAATATATTTAATTGTATTATATTTTTGCGATAAATCTCTTAATATATTTAGTGTATTGTCTTTACTTCCGTCGTTTACAAATATATACGAAAATGAAAATCCTTCGATTGAAGATACGATTTTGTCAGTTTCTTCATAGAATATATTAAGAACCTCTTCTTCGTTGTAACAAGGTACAACAATATCTACAGTTTTGATAAAAAACACCTCTTTCTCTTGCATACACACTTCATAATTTTACTATATTTTGGACAAAGTGTAAATAATATACTGAACAAATTATTTCAAAATTATGTATTAAAACACTTGTATCGAAAGAAAAAATTATGTAAAATAAAATATGTGTAGAGGGAACCTTACCTAAGGATAAGGAGTACACATGAAAAATAATATTATAAAGTATACAATTTTAGCGATTATAGTCCTTATTGCTGGTGTTTTGTATATGTTTACAAAGAAGGATGTAACAGCTGATACGCCAGTAATAGAGCTTGATAGCATTCACTATCAGTCTGATACGACAGAGTCATATATATATGTCCATATTTGTGGTCAGGTTAATAATCCTGGTGTGTATAAATGTATGGAAGGTGATAGGATTTTTGAAGTCCTTGAACTGGCAGGAGGAATTACCGAAACCGCCTATGTAGATTATATTAATATGGCACAGCCTGTAAGTGATGGTATGAAGATATTTATTCCAACGAAAGAAGAAGCAGATAATATGAATGACAATTCTTTTGGTATGGTTAATATTAATACGGCTACTATAGAACAGCTGATGACACTTTCTGGTATAGGAGAAAGCAGAGCTAAGGATATAATTGCATATCGGGATGAGAATGGGTACTTTAAGACCATTGAAGATATCATGAAGGTTCCCGGTATAAAAGAAGCTGCTTTTAATAAAATCAAGGATTACATATCGGTATAAGGTAGGAAAAAATATGTCAAAAAGAGTTTTGGTTGTAGATGATGAAAAATTAATTGTAAAAGGTATTGAGTTCAGCCTTACAAGAGAAGATATGATAGTTGATGCTGCTTATGATGGCATAACTGCTCTTAGCATGGTAAGGGAAAATGAATATGATATTATCTTATTAGATATTATGTTGCCGGAGATGGATGGACTTACCGTATGTCAGATAATAAGAGAGTTCTCGAATGTGCCTATTATTATGCTTACTGCAAAGGATAATGATTTAGATAAGATTATGGGACTAGAGTATGGCGCAGATGATTATATGACAAAACCATTTAATGTTCTTGAGCTTAAAGCTAGAATCAAAGCAATATTAAGAAGAAATGACATAAAGAATGGTGTATTACCTAATCAGATTATTGCAATTGATGAATTAAAGCTTGATACTAAGGATAAGAGAGCATTTATTTATGATAAGGATTTAATGCTTACAGTTACTGAATTTGATTTGTTTGAAATATTTGTTAAAAATCCGGGTAAGGTATACAGCAGAGATGAATTGTTAAAGCTTGTCTGGGGCTATGATTATTCTGCAGATGGAAGAACTGTAGATGTACATATTAGAAGATTAAGAGAAAAAGTAGAGAAAGACCCAGGTGCACCAAAATATCTTCACACCAAATGGGGCGTAGGTTACTATTTTGAAAAGAAAGAATAAAATCAAAATTTATTTTAGCAGTATGCATTTTAAGCTAAGTGTCGTAATATTAGCAGTAGGCTTTGTGCCTATGTTTCTTGTGGTAGGAATGATTAATGCACATAATGATAACAGTATAGTATGGGAAGATATGTATATATTGTTTATAACTTTGTCAGTCGCAATTGTTGTAGCTGCTATTATGTGTTCGTTTTATATGACCAAGCCTTTTAGAAAGCTAAATAAAACTATTGATGATATGTATGATGGATATATGCCTGACAAGATAAGTATGGGCGGATATTCAGAAATGGAAAATATTATCAGTGCCTTTGATAAGATGCTTGATAAGATGAATTTGTTAGAACGTTCCCGACAGGAGTTTGTGTCAAATGTGTCTCATGAGTTGAAAACTCCAATTACAGGAATTAAGGTTTTGGCAGATTCCCTGCTGGTTCAGGAAGATGCTACGGCAGAGCTTTATAGAGAGTTTTTAAGTGATATTGTAGTAGAGGTAGAAAGAGAAAATAAGATTATTACAGACCTTTTATCATTAGTAAAGCTTGATAAAACGAGAGGCGATATGAATATTGCCCAGGTTAATATTAATGAATTATTAGAGGTTGTATTAAAGAGACTCAGACCATTAGCAGCAAAGAAAAATATCGAGATGGTGTTTGAAAGCTATAGAACGGTTATAGCAGAAGTTGATGAAATTAAATTAAGTCTTGCAATATCTAATTTTGTAGATAATGCAATAAAATATAATAAGCAGGACGGATTTATAAGGGTTTCACTTAATGCTGATCATAAATATTTTTACATAAAGATTGCAGATTCAGGTATAGGAATACCTAAAGAAATGCATGACAGAGTATTTGATCGTTTTTACAGAGTGGATAAAGCACGTTCAAGAGAAAGCGGTGGTACAGGTCTTGGTCTTTCAATTGCTCAAAGTGCAGTACTTTTACACAATGGTGTTATTAAGCTATATAGTAAAGAAGGGGAAGGAACTACATTTAGTATAAAGATTCCTTTGTCCTATATAAAAAATAAGAGGTGAGTTATAATAAGGCGGGTATTAGTTTGGGTAGCATTAAGCTACATAACAGGGTTAATTTTTTCATACCTGCAGATACCGATTATTCTGGTGTTTGCAGGTATTTGTATAATAAACGTCAAAGAGTGGTTTAATATACGATTATTAATTTTATCTATATTTCTATTAACAGGACATAGCGTAATGTCTAATCAGATTAAAATTCTACAGCATTCCTACACCGATGGTGAGAGCGTTGTCCTTACAGGAACAATCAGTAATATTACAAAAACAGAATACGGTTATAAAATGCATTTAAGGGGCGAAAATCATAGTTTTCTTGTGTATGCTGACAATATTGAAAATATATATGTAAATGATTGTGTATCCGTGTCAGGCAGCATAGAAGAATTTGAACAGGCCCGTAATGAAGGTAATTACGATGAAAGGAAGTATTATTATAATAAAGGAATTATCTGTGCCATTAAGGCAGAGGAAATTACTTTTGTTTCTAGAAAAAGTAATATTTATATTTATCTTGATAATATTTCAAAAAGTATCGAAGCACAATTATATAAAATTGCTGAAAAAAACGATGCAAACATATATAGGGCTATGATTTTAGGAAAGAAAGACGGACTTAGTGATGAAACTACAAAAATGTATCAAAAGGCCGGAATTTCACATATTTTGGCTATTTCAGGGTTACATATTTCTTTGATTGGAATGTCTTTGTACAAGGCTTTACGGGCTTTAAAACAAAAATATATTTATTGTTGTGCAATAAGTATAGCATTAATAATTGCTTATGGAGTTATTAGTGGTAACAGTATTTCTACAATCAGAGCATTAGCTATGTTTATTCTAACAGTTTGCGCCCAGGTAATAGGGCGAAAATATGATATAAGGACAGCGCTGGCATTTGCGGCTATAATATTGCTTACTAAAAATCCAATGTATATTTTTGAGGCGGCATTTGTGCTATCCTTTCTTGCAGTTGTGGGTATAAGTCTTTTGTATACGGCATTAGAGCCAGAAAAAAGATGCTTAAAAGGTATTGTGATGGGCTTTGCAATAACATTTACCACAATGCCGGCAAGCCTTTACTATTTCTACGAACTTCCATTATATTCAGTGTTTATAAATCTTTTAGTAATTCCACTTATGACAATATTATTTTTGACCTTATTGATAGGTATTGTTACATCATATTTTAGTGTATTTTTAGGGACTTTTATAATGGCTACGCCACATTATATTTTGGGTATGTATGAGAAATTGTGCGAAATAACCGAGAAATTACCTATGTCTAATATTATAATTGGGCGACCACATATAGTGGGGCTTGTGATATTTTTAGTGCTTTATGTATTGCTTTGCACATTTGCAAAATATTTAAAAGCATATTGGAAGATAGGGATAATATTTATAATGTTTGTGCTTTTGATTTTTGATTATGATAAAGGTGATAATGTAACTATGCTTGATGTAGGACAGGGTGAGTGCATTATTATGGAAAATAATGCAAATGTATATATGCTTGACTGTGGCAGTACAGACATAAAAAATGTGGCAGAATACAGAGTTATTTCGCATTTAAAATGTAGAGGAATATCAAAAATAAAAATGTGTTTTATAAGTCATCCAGATATGGACCATATTTCCGGTATATTAGAGCTTTTAGAAAAGGATAGTGGTATTGTAATTGAAAATATTGTGATTTCTGATGACTGGGAGGAAAATGAAAACTTAAATAAACTTATTTTGTCTGCTAATGAAGCTAGCACCAATATTATTAAAGTTAAGCAAGGGGCAGTTATTAGGGATAAAGATTTTATATTTAAGGTGTTACACCTTAAAAATGGATTTGATACCACAGATACAAATGAAGCATCTCTAGTTCTTGAACTGTTATGTAAAAAAACAAGCTTTTTGTTTACAGGTGATATAGGAATAGAAACGGAAAAGTATGTGGAAATTAGTAGAAAATATGATGTATACAAGGTGGCGCATCATGGGTCGAAATATTCTAATAGTGATGCGTTTTTACAAAGGATAAATCCTAAGATTGCATTAATCTCGGCGGGTAGGGGAAATGGTTATGGGCATCCACATCAAGAAACAATAAGCAGGCTTAATACCATTGGAAGCAATATATATGTTACTGCTAAATGCGGGCAAATAACATTAGGGATTAAGGATGATGAACTGGCAGTACAAGGCTTTTTAAAGTGAAACTTATGAGCCCTTTTTAGCGGTAGAAAAATAACAGCTATTATGATATAATTCATAGTTAGATGAGTAAGGAAGAGGCTTATGAGAATTTGAATTTTAAGGAGAATATGCGATGAAACTCTATGATATTTCTCAAGAGGTTTTTTGCTGTGAAGTATATCCTGGTGACCCTGTCCCAGAGAAAAAAGTGCTGAAATCAATGCGGCAAGGTGATGTGTATAATTTGACTGCATTTAGTATGTGTGCACACAATGGTACACACATAGATGCACCCTTTCATTTTATTAAAGATGGAAAAACAGTTGATGAGATAGGCTTGGATGCATTTGTGGGAATGACTTATGTGACAGAACGTCATGGGATTATCACTGAAAATGATGCCACGGAAATAATTGAAAAAGCAAAAGAGCAGAACCCCGAAGCAGCTAAAAGGATTTTAATTAAAGGAAACGTTGAAGTGTCTATAGAGGCTGCAAAAACATTTGCAGCTTCAGATGTTTTGCTTTTGGGAAATGAACCCCAAACAATCGGACCACAAAAAGCACCAATGGCAGTACATCTTGCACTTTTGGGTGCGAATGTCGTCTTGCTTGAAGGCATTCGATTAGGTGATGTTTGTGAAGGTGTTTATTTGTTAAATGCTGCCCCGCTGAATTTAGCGGGTTCGGATGGTTCGCCATGCAGAGCTATATTGATAGATATGGATGAGGGATAACTTTCAGTTTGTACTTTTATTGATGGTAGTGAATTTAATAAGAAATAAAGCAACTAGAGGGGTGTTCAAATGAACACCCCTAATGGTACAACGTTTAATTATATCATTTCTTTAGAATAGAAAAATAGCAAATGTGATGATATAATAATTATTATATTGGTACAATTGTTTTGTTGGATGAAAAGGTGCACCATTACTGGAATTATTTTGAATATGATGGAGAAAATACAATGCTGGCATATCGTGAAAAACATCATTCTCTTATAGCAAGAGACTTAAGTCATATAGAAGAATATACAAAAGAAGATTTGATGAAATCGGATGAGATTGAACTAATTTATAGGTGTATTTACAGGTATGATATACATATAACAAAATCTGGTTGGGAGTTCTTAATAGAATATTATGGATACGAAGGATTGTATGAGATAGATAAAAGTTGTAAATGTTTTCATGCTACATGTCTTAAAAAAGGGAAAAATGATGGCTTAAAGGACTATATAGAATGGATAAATGGCAGAATTAAAGCGTATCCTGAAGTTCCTGATTATGTTTACAAGGACCGCAGGCCGAAGAATATAGCGAAATATGCGTTAATGGTAAAAAATGTTGGGGAAGTAGCAGAATTGTTTGAGATGTCCGTTGAATTAGTGAAGGAACTGTACAGGGAATTGCAAGAAGAATTATAATAATTGAAGAAGTTTATCCTATGTGATATAATTTTGCTATTAAGATTATGAAATGAAGGTAAAGCTGTGAAGACTATTAATGATAATATAGCTAATAATCAATTTAAAAATATATATGTACTTTCAGGCACAGAAAAATATTTGAAAAAGCAGTGCAGGGATAAGATGAAAAAAGCACTTGTACAAGAAGGCTTTGAGATGAATTATAATTATTATGAAGGTGATAATATCAATCCTAATGAGGTGGTTGAGAATATTACAACACTTCCATTTTTTGCCGATTACAGACTAGTTGTAATAGAAAACAGCGGTTTCTTAAAAAAAGGCTGTGAGGTGCTAGAGGAATATGTGAAAAATCCTGTGCCAACAACAATAATAGTATTTATTGAAGATGAGCTTGATAAAAGGTGCAGATTATATAAGGCATTAGGAGAAAACTCGTATATAGCTGTTCTTGATATGCCTTCACCTAAGGATTTAAAACAGTGGGTGGCAAAGACTGTAAAGGCAGCAGGTCTTAATATTAGAGAAAATGCCTGTGTGTATTTTTTAGAAAATGCTTCTTTAAGTATGGAGAATATTTCAAAGGAACTGGAAAAACTCATTTGTTATGCCCTTGATAAAGGTGAGATAGATATTGAAGATGTTAAAGCTGTGTGTACACAAAAGCTTGAAGACAGAATATTTGATATGATGACATTTATGGCAAAGAAAGAGCAGCAAAAAGCATTGGAATTGTATAAGGATTTACTGTTGTTAAAGGAAGCGCCAGTGCGAATTTTGTATATGATGTCAAGACAATATAATCAGATGATGCTATGCAAGTCACTTCTAAAAGAAGGTAAGGGTAATGGTGAAATTGCAACTTTGTTACAGGTTCGCGATTTTGTTGTGACAAGGCTTGCAGGTATAGTTAAGAACTACAGTCAGGAAGAATTAAAATATGCAGTAGAACTGTGCATTAATACGGAAAATGGAATAAAAATCGGCAATGTAGGTGATCAGGTAGGTGTCGAAACAGTAATAATAGAACTTAGCAGATAACAAAAAAGAATGACATGAGGGTATATGTCATTCTTTTTATATTAATTATAATATTAAGCCATTGCGTTAACAGCCTTTGAAAGTCTTGAAACTTTTCTTGAAGCTGTATTTTTATGATAAATACCTTTTGAAGCAGCCTTGTCGATTTCGCTGATAGCCTGTGTTAAAGCAGCTTGAGCAGCAGCCTTATCTTCTTTAGCGATAGCAAGTTCTACCTTCTTGATATAAGTTTTTACCTTAGACTTGATTGCTTTGTTCTTAGCAGTTCTAATCTCTGTTACAAGAATTCTCTTCTTTGCTGATTTGATGTTAGCCAATCCGGACACCTCCATTTTTATAAGTATAGTTTATAATGATATTGTTCCATTAAATCCGGACACGGACGTTCTAATGTAAACATACTATTGTATTTTAGTATAGCTGAATATAATTGTCAATACATAATTTTTGTTTTTTTGTAAAAAATAGAAATATAATATTGAAAAAAATGGGAGTGAAATAAGGTGAAAAGTGTTTATGAAGCAAGAACCGATTTGGCATTAGAGATAAGAGAGAGTATAGCACCAAAGCGCGGAAATATTGATGGTGTAACAATAAGTGAAACAAAATATGATAAAGAAAAAATAAAAATTTCCAAGGTTGAGATTATTAATAAAAATGGTGAAAAGCTTATGAAAAGACCTATGGGAAAATATATAACAATAGAAGCTAAAAATCTTGATAAAAATGATGATGGTTATAATCAGAGTATTTCAAAAGTTTTATCAGAACAGCTTTTAGAAATGATAAAATCTCATTTATCCAATAAAGATAATGTTAAAATATTAGTAGCAGGTTTAGGTAACAGAAATGTAACACCGGATGCATTAGGCCCTTTAGCAGTGGATAATCTCTTGGTTGGAAAAAATATTAGTGCAATTGCACCAGGAGTTTTTGGACAGACCGGTATGGAAACAGCCAGTGTAATAAAGGGAGTTATTGGTGAAAATAAACCAGATTTACTTATAGTAATAGATGCTTTGGCAGCAAGAAGCAGTAAACGATTAAATCAGACAATACAACTGACAGATACTGGGATTTTGCCGGGAGCAGGTGTTGGTAATAATCGTGAAGCAATTACGTTAGAAACTGTTAGGATACCGGTGCTTGCCATTGGAGTTCCAACAGTTGTAGATGCACCAACCATAGTAAATGATACTTTAAGTAATCTTTTAGAAGCTCTATCACTGTCATATCTTTTTGATGGAATTGATGAGAATGAAAGCTATCAACTAGTTAAGGAGGTTATTAATGAGGAAATGGTAGATATGTATGTAACTCCTAAAGACGTAGATGATACTATAAAAAGGATAGGGTATACCATTTCAGAAGCGATAAATATGTTAGAATTGGCATAAAAAAACTATGCTCCAAATATATTTGTAAAAATGGAGGTAGTTATGAGCAGAAAAATAATTGTAATAATGGTATGTGTATTTTGTCTTGTAAATGAAAACTCAATAGGAAGAATTAATAGAATTCCAAGTGCGATTGAAAGTATAAGTGCTTCGGATACAACAAAGCATAAATTTATGTATCCTGCTCAATATCTTTTAACAGCGGATTATAACGAAAAAAGGCAATATACAGATCCTTTAAAGATAAATGAAAAGTATATAGATTTTGAAGCAACTGCATTTTTTGATGAGCCGGTAGAAGAGGTGAAGGAAACTTCTACAATAAAACCAGGTGTGATATATAGTAAAAGTGATTTGTTAAATTTTGACTATTTACTCAGTAATTTTTTTGTTGTGGATTCAGTTACCTCTCTTAACGGACAAAGGTATAAGGTGGAAGAATATATTGATATGGATTTGTCCTTAACTAAAAATGCAAATGAGCCCCAGATACTTATTTTTCACACTCATTCACAGGAAGCTTTTTTGGATTCGAAAAAGGGCGAAAAGTCAGATACTATTGTGGGAGTAGGAGAAGTGTTGACTAAGCTTTTAAGAGAAAAAGGATATAATGTTATTCATGATACTTCCTGTTATGATGTTATAAATGGAGTCTTAGACAGAAGTAAGGCATATACCTATGCTAATGAAAACATTGCTAAGATTTTAAAGGAACATCCAACTATAGAAGTAGTATTAGATATTCATAGAGATGGGGTTAGAGAGGATTTGCGTCTTGTGACAGAGATTGATGGTAAACCAACTGCACAGGTAATGTTTTTCAATGGAATAAGCTATACGAATCTAAATGGTGAGATTGAATATTTGAAAAATCCTAATTTGGACACAAATTTGGCTATGAGTCTGCAAATGCAGCTTTTGACTAAGGCATATTATCCCGATTGGACTAGGAGAATGTATATTCATGCGTACAGATATTGTTTACATCATAGAGGAAGAAGTATGCTTGTTGAGGTGGGTGCGCAAAATAATACTGTAGAAGAAGTAAAAAATGCCATGTATCCTTTGGCAGATACCTTAGATAGGTTACTGTCAGGAGAGAAAAATGTGGAATAAAAAGAAAAAATAAAAAAACTTGACAAAATATAAATAAAATGCATAATAAAAATGTGTAATCACAAACGAGGGGAGAAATTAAAGCATCAAAAACAAAAGAAGAATTGCAATAGCACTGATTTTGGTGCTCTTAATAGGAAATATTGTGACAGTATATGCAGCAGATTATTATAATGAAAAAATTGCATGTTTTACCGATAACGATGGTAATAGACGTACAATGACAGGTGAAACACACGCTCTATGGTACTGGGGAACTGACTGGGCTAGTTCAGGTACTAGAAGTGAAAGTTATTATATAGAACATTCAGTATCATTATTTGCATATAAGAACAATA
Source organism: Lachnospiraceae bacterium (assembly GCA_045543455.1). GTDB lineage: Bacteria > Bacillota > Clostridia > Lachnospirales > Lachnospiraceae > SIG291. The sequence continues at coordinate 29,958 of JAZQMK010000086.1, read as the reverse complement.
AAGTACAGTCTGGTTCAGTATGTCAAGATACTAAATTTTATTCAACAGGATATTATAGTGCACTAACAACCTTAAATGCAAAGGCTGATAAATTTGTAGGTAAGCATTGGGTGTCTCGTACTAAGTATGGTACAAGAATCGCTTATGTAGAAACTTATGATGATTAATTAAAATTAGAAAAATGGTGGTTACACAAGGCAGTGGTGCTATAATCACTGCCTTATTAAAATAAAAGGAGACAAGGGATGAAGAGCTTAATAGAAAGATTTGGAATACAAAAAATTATTTTAGCGGTAATATTAATAATTGTTATAGTGTTGCTTTCTGTCAGATATGACAGAGGTGTTAGAGTTTTTTCACTTAAAAGCCATTATGATGCAGAAAATAATGTGTGGGGAGGATCAAGGAGAGGTAACAGTGTTAATTTATATGATGTTAAACTGTATTATAATATAGAGGTAGAATCGGGCGGAGCCGATGTTAGAATCAGTATATTGGATAAAAATGATAAAGAAGTTAAATGTGTATATGAAGAATCTTTTGACGGAGAACAAAAAGTTACAAGAACAATAGACATAGGAGATTTAAAACCTTGCTATAGCATAAAAGTTGAGGAATCTTCGAGAAATGGTGAATTTGATACAAATATCGATTATCAATACAAAAAGACGGGATTGGCATATGTCCTTACCAGATGGTTTGGTTATTAGTGTTTGGAGATGAAGGATGGAAAAAGTAAAACAAAATCTAAAAAACAATTTTTTGAGATATCCTGTATCAGGTATATATATGCTTTTGGCAATGCTGTTAACATTTATTGCTTTGTTTAAAGGTGTGGAATTGTACAATAAGCTTATGGCCGGTGTTGAAGATCAGCATAAATATGGGTACATATATGAAGCAAAAGTTACGATTAATGAACTAAATGAAGATATGACATACGAAGAATTATTTAAAGGTGTATCATCTAATGCATATGTTGAAACTAATATGGGGATGGATGAAGAAAATGCCAGCTATCGCATGAAAATATACTTTAACATTGATGATATTAAATTGGCATTTTTAGAAGGCACAATGCCTTCTAATGCAGGTGTTGAAACAGGTACGGCAGCTATTGTAATAGGACAACACCACAAACAATATTCAAAAGTGTTAAATGGTAAAAGATATATTTCTATTAATGGTGAAGATTATTTGGTTACTGGTATTGTCGGGAACAAAAACTCGGATTACTTTGATTATTTGCTAATAACAGAGTTTCAATATTTGACTAATGAAGCTAAAAAACAACTTAGTACGGATTTTGCATCAGACATATCAATTCAGTCAGACAATGGACTAGGCAAAGACAAGGATGTTATTATAAATAATGCTAAGAAAATGAATATAGATGTATCAGTAACAGAAGTTTATTCAAATGGTGATGCATATAATGATGATGGATTGACTTCCATGTATACGTTTATGTATGTTTTTTGTCTTATAAATTGTATAATTGCTTCTGAATTTTTTGTATGGGAAAGATATGATGAAATAATCATAAGAAAGGCATATGGTTTTAGGAATATTGATATATTTAACATTTTATTTAAAGATGTATTGAAGTTATCAGCTGTTGCAGGGAGTCTAGGAATGATGATAAATATTGTGATCAATTATTTTGAATATGGTTTTGATAAAATGCTTAGCAATATGTCGGTGGAATATCTTGCAATGTCGTTGTTTATGGTATTGTTATCATGTATTGTTATTTCGATGCTACCATTATACAAGATGAGTAAAATTATGCCTGCACAGTTATTGAAATAAGCATAGATTGGTGGAAAATATGAAAATTGGAAATATACTAAAGTTTGTTTTTGATTCTATGATAAACAGATGTTTTTTCACTTTGTGCATCATAGTAATGGGCATTGTTGGATTTTCAATGACCAATGAGGTCGTAATGGAAAATTACAGAATGAACAGCTTATACATAGGTTTGAAACAGTTGTACAATAATGAGAATTTATATCTTATACAGTTTAACACATATCAGATTAGTGATTATGTAGAAGAACGATTTGAAAAAGCATGTGAGGAAATTAGAGAATTAAACGGTATTGATTGGATTGGAGAATATACTTATGGTGGCAATAGGTATGTTAACAATAATAAGATAATTCAGACAAGAAATTTGAGAGTTGATGAAGGCGTTATTTATGCAAGGGAAATAGAGCTTATTGAAGGAGATTTAAAGGCATTTACAAAGACAGCTGATGGAGTGGTTCCTGTTTTGATAGGATACGACTTAAAAAAGGATTTTAAAATTGGCGATGTATTTACAGATGAGAGTAATGAATGTACCTATAAAGTGGTAGGAATTATGGGAAAAGGAAATTTGTGGTTTCTTCCTAATGGTATAGTAGAGGGTAATCCTAATGCAGAATCTCTTGACGAAGTGATTGTTGAGATTAATTCTCAAAAAAATGGATTTGTAGGTTGGAATTCGTCCTTTGTTGGAATGAGTGATAAGAAAAATGCAGTGAATACAGTAAATGAAGCGAAAATAATAATGTCTAAATACGGAATATCCGTAGATATTATTACTGCCGATAAAGCTATAGATAATTTGAGAGAAGAATCAAAAGAACAACTTACTCTATATATGATGATGATGATTTTGTTTCTTATGATTACAATAATAGGAATTTCATCAACGGCAGCAGTTACTGTAATTATGAAAAAACAAGATTATGGAATAATGCAGGCTATAGGTATAGGTTCTAGAGATATTGTTTGTATGATATACATAGAAAACCTTATAAAAGTTATGGTTTCGGCTATAATTGCCTATTACTATTCTTCAGGTAAGGTTAAAGTGATAAGTGAGTTTACTTTTGATGAAAGTTTATATTTGATGTATAAAAATGTATATATATGGATACTTTTAGGAATTGTATTATTGATAAGTGTGATATCAACCATAGTTCCTTGTATATTATTCAAAAGACAAAAGGTGTCACAGATGATCGGAGGAGAAAAACGATGATAGAATTAAAGGAAGCAGTGAAAATATATAAAGGCACAGGGTTTGAGACAAAGGCACTTGATAATATTAATCTTAAGATAGAAGAAGGCGACTTTGTAGCGATTATGGGAACTTCGGGTTCGGGGAAGTCGACAATGCTAAATATACTTGGCTGTATGGATGTGGTTACTGATGGTGAATATATTTTGGATGACGTAAATATCAGCAAATTATCAAGCGGAAAACTAAATAACATAAGAAAAGAAAAAATAAGCTTTATATTCCAAAATTTTGCCCTGATGAAAGAATATACGGTGTATGAGAATGTAGAAATGGCACTTATTGCGAGAAATGTGTCTAAGAGAAAACGAAAGGACATCGTAAATAAAACATTGAAAAAATTGGGAATTGAAGATATAAAATACAAACGACCGGGAAACATTTCAGGTGGACAGCAACAAAGAGTGGCAATTGCAAGAGCTTTGGTATCAGATTGCAAGTACCTTCTTGCTGACGAACCAACAGGGGCATTGGATAAAAATACAAGCATAGAGCTTATGGAATTATTAAAAAAGATAAATGAATCCGGTAGGACAATAATCTTAGTTACCCATGATGAAAATGTTGCAAATTATGCAAAAAGAATTATCAAAATTGAAGATGGAAAAATAATATGTTAAAATACCTTGAATTACTTGATTTTATAAAGTTTTTCTGCTATTATTAATACATAATTAATATGAAAAGAGGTATTATTATGGGAAACTGTGAAAACAACAACTGTAATTGCGAAGGCGAATGTGAATGTGAAGGAACAGTAACATTAACACTTGATGATGGTCAGGAGTTAGAGTGTGCAATTATTGGTATATTTCCAGCGGATGACAAGGATTATATAGCATTATTACCTTTAGAAGGGGAAGAAGCAGAAGCTGGTGAAGTGTTCTTATACCGTTATCTTGAGACAGAAGATGGTGAACCAACACTTGAGAATATTGAAAGTGATGAAGAATATGAGATAGTAGCTGAAGCCTTTGACGAGTTATTAGATAGTGCTGAATATGATGAACTTGTTGGCGAAGAAGAATTAGATTAGAAATTTTAGGGAAATTTTATTTTTTATATATAAAATTTCCTTTTTGAGTTTGTTTGCTATTGAAAGAATTAATATATCGTGCTATAATGAAATGTGATTGTAATTGTGAAAGGACATGTATATGGATAAGATAGACAAGAAGCTTATTGCACTGTTACAGGAAGATGCCAGGATGCCACTAAAGATGTTGGCAGAAAAGGTGTTTTTGTCGTCACCAGCGGTTTCTGCCAGAATTGAAAGACTAGAGAAGGCTGGAGTTATTACAGGATATACTGCTAAGATTAATCAGGTGGCGTTGGGATATCATATTACAGCATTTATTAATCTGGAAGTATCACCTGAACAAAAGCCTGAATTTTATCCGTTTATTAAGGCTTGTAGCAATGTAATTGAATGTAATTGTGTTACTGGTACATATTCTATGCTTCTTAAGGTGGCATTTGCAAGTACGGTGCAGTTGGATTCATTTATAGGCCAATTACAAAAATACGGAAGAACAAGTACTCAGATTGTATTTTCTACACCAGTAGAAAATAGAGGGATAAAAGTAGATTTAGAAAGCGAAGATGATGTATAATGTATAGGACTATTTTGGCCTCGGCATCACCTAGAAGAAGCGAGATTTTGCGACAGGTAGGTATGGAATTTGAGGTGTGTCCAAGTACTGTTGACGAAGTGGTAACAAGTACTGTGCCCAGTGAAGTGGTAATGGAACTTTCGGCTCAGAAAGCGGAAGATATTTTTGATAGATTTTGTAATGAGAATGTATTGATTATTGCTGCTGATACGGTAGTGGCTAAAGATGGGAAGATATTAGGTAAGCCTAAGGATATAGAGGAAGCAAGGAATATGATCAATCTTATCCAGGGCTGTGAACATAAGGTTTTTACAGGAGTTACATACATATATTCGGTGAGTGGTAACTACAAAAAGGAAAGTTTTTATGAAGAAACCCGTGTCAAGGTATTTGATATGAGTGACACAGATATTGATAATTATATTAATACAGATGAACCATTTGATAAAGCCGGTGGATACGGCATTCAAGGTTTATTTGCTTCATATATAGAGCGTATAGAAGGTGACTACTATAATGTGGTTGGGTTGCCTATAGGAAGGCTCAGTGACAAATTAAGAAAGTTATCGCATTAATCGTGCTAACATAGAGGAGGTTTATGATGCAATACAGACAGGAATTTATAGAAAAATTTCAAACACTTAAATTAATTAAAGAAAAATACGGTTTAGACAGTCAGGATGTTGATGAAGCAATTGAAAGTATATCAACATACAAGGTAACAGCACCTGTAGTAGGTAACTTTAGTACTGGTAAGAGTTCTTTAATCAATGCTGTTATTGGCAAGCCATTGCTTGGTGTTGAAATCACACCGGAGACAGCTGTTCCAACTGAGGTATATTACGGTGAGAATAAGGTATATCGTCATACTAATAAAGGTATAATAGAATATAAGATTGAAGATTTGCCACTTAGAGATTTGACGGTAAGAGATACAGAATTATTACGTGTTGAATATAAGAGTGATTTCCTTGAGAAGATTCAGACAGTAAGTATTGTTGACCTTCCGGGCTTTGATACAAGTATTGAATTACATAACAGAGCTATTGACCAATATCTTCCAAAGAGCTTGGCATATCTTTTGGTTGTATCGTCTGATGAACCTGTATTAAAGGAAAGTATTATTGATTTACTTAAAGAGCTTAAGACATATGAGATACCTGTATATGTAGTTCTTACAAAGGCTAACAGATTATCTGTTGAAGAAATCTACGAATGTAAGGTTTTACTTAAGAATGTTGTTTCTTCTGTTACAGGTAAGGATGTAAGAGTTGCTTGTGTTGATTCATATGGTGATGTTAAGATAGATGAATTTAAAGAGATTCTTCTTGATATTCAGGGTATGACAGCAGATATTTTTAAGCAGAAATATACAAGAATACTTAATAAATGTGCTAAGTATGCTCAGATTTACCTTTTAGAAAGAATTGAAAAAGGCAGTCTTTCTATTTCTGAATTGGAGCAGGAAGTTGAAAAGGTAGAAAAGCAGATTAAGGAATTATCTGAAAAGGTAGAAAAAGAAAAAGAAGTATTTAATAATCAGGCGGATTCATGTATTCAAGCTATTGTAGACAGAGTAAAAAATAATCTTGAATCAAATAAGGCTACTATTAGCGTTATGCTTGAAAATGGCGCTGATATTACAGACAAGATTAATTATATTGTTAGAAATGCTGTATCTACAGGTATTAAGACAGAGTTTGAGCCAAGACTTCAAAAATATGTTGAACATATTTCAAGTATGGTTAATGTTGAATTTTCAGAAAAAGATGCTGTAATGCTTGATTTAAAGAATCTTACAGAAGAAAAGACTGTTGACAATGTTGTTAAGACAGCTATGCCTGTTGTTTTGGCAAGTCTGGGCCTTGCACTAGGACCTGTATTTGCTGTAGTAGGTGGTGCAATCGGTATTCTTGGTGATACAATCATCAATATGAAGAGTAGTGTTAAGAAGAAAAAAGAGATTGACCAGGCTGCAACTAATATTATCAATAATGTATCAGACCAGGCTGCAACAGTTGTTGAGAATGAAATTCGTAAATATATTTCTAATGTAAATCAGCAAATTGAGATTGATATCGATAAGCAGAAGGTTGTTTTAGAGAAAACACTTAATGATATCAAGATGGATATAGCAGTTGAAGAAAATTCTAAGACAGATACACTTGGTGATTTTGAAAAAGATTTAGAGACTATCAAGACATTTACAGAGTAGATGAGGAAAGGTAAGGGTAGCTATGGACATTTTTAAGAAAACTAGAAAAGATGAGTTAGAATTTGACAAATTTATAGACAAGATAGATATGGTTTATGATAACCTTAAGGAGTTTGAAAAGGAGATAGACATATTTGATATTTCGTCTATTAAAAAGAGCTTCATTGCTAAAACAGAAGATTTCTTTAGAGAGGACAGAAAATTAAATATTGGTGTAATCGGAAGGGTTAAAGCTGGTAAGTCATCGTTTCTTAATGCTATGCTTTTTGATGGTAAACCAATATTACCATCTGCCGTAACACCTAAGACTGCAACACTTATCAGAATTGAATATGATGAAGATAATAAGGTTGAAGTAGAATACTATTCAGTTAATGAATGGAAAGAAATTGAAAAGAATGCAATGGTTCAATCGGATTTGAAAGAATTTCAGGTTGCAAGGGAAATTGTAAAGCTGGTTAAGGAAAGAGCTTTAGATCCATTTGAGTTTGTAGGTAAGGATAAAGCTATTATTACATATGGTAGTTATGACGACCTTATGCAGAGCATTAATGATTACACAGGCGAGAATGGAAGATATACACCGTTAGTAAAGAGCGTATGTGTTTATATTGATAAAGAAGAGTTAGAAGGCATTTCCATAGTAGATACACCAGGTCTTTATGACCCTGTTGTATCCCGTGTCGATAAGACAAAGCAGTTTATGGAATTGTGTGATGTTGTATTCTTCTTAAGTAAGTCAACTACATTTTTAGATAGAAATGATATTGATTTGCTTGCATCGCAGCTTCCTAAAAAGGGTGTTAAGAAGCTTGTACTTGTATGTAGCCGTTTTGATGATGGTATAAGAGATATGATTTGGAAATCAGGCAATCTTAACGAAGCTATTACAGAGACAAAGCAAAAGCTTTTAGAATATACTGATAGTGCATTTAATAATTATAAGAGAACTAATTATTATATTAACAGTGAAATGCTTAATCAATGTAAGATTCCTGTATTCGTGTCGGCTATGGCTAATAATATGGCGAAAAAGTCAGTTTCAGAATATAACGAAAAAGAATTGAAGGTATATAATGACCTTAATGTTAATGGAGAAGTTACTGCAGATATTTTAAAGGAAATCGGTAACTTTGATGAAATTAATGCAATTTTTGAAACTGTTATTGAGGATAAGGAAGAAATGCTTGAAGAAAAGGCAGCTTCATTTATTCCTACAGCTCAGGAAGAACTTATTGATAAGTTAAGAAGAATAGAGTCTTTGGCTGAAAAGAGAATCGCACAGCTTCACAATTATGATAGAGAAAAATTACTTGAACAAAAGAAGCAGATTACTCTTCAGATTAATAAGATGAAATCTTCTATTGAAGAAGTATTTAATGAGACCTGCAACAAGATTGAAGATAATAAGATTGATGCAATTAGAGAAATTAGAGTTTACAACAGAGAATACCTTCAGGTATCAGAAAAAGAAGGTGTTGAAACTCATTATGAGATAAGAAAGGTTTCAACAACATCATGGTTTAAGCCATGGACTTGGGGAACAAGTACTAGAGAAATATATAGTTATGATGAAAAATATAAATATATTGATATGTATGATGCAATTGATAATATTCGTAACTATGTAAGAGATGGTGTTGAATGTATTTCTAAGATATTTAACAGATCATTAGATGTGGCATTGTTAAAATATAAGCTTATTAACATTGTTATCGAGAATCTTGACGTAGCTAATGATAAGCATGACGCAGAATATTACAAGCTTTTAGTTGAAAAGACATTACAGAACATAAAGATTCCTGCTATAGTATTTTCAACAGCAAGCTTCGAGAATACGATTACATCTCAGTTTAGTGGAGAAGTTAAAGGTAATTCTATGAAGGCTAATTTAAGGGCTAAATTGTCTGAGGCTATCTATGGCGTAGGCGAAGAGATGTGTAAGAGACTTGAGGATGAAATCACTAAATTCCGTAGTAATATGGATGTAGCTAAGGAAGAATTTATTGATACACTTCTTAAAGAAATTAATGAGGAGCTTAATACTGTAATTGAACAATTTGAAAATAAAGAAAATGAAATTGAAAATTACAACTTATTAATTGCCCGCATAAGACGATTAGATATGGAAGATTAGATATTAACATACTCCGTTTTAAACGGAGTATGTTTTAGTATAATGGAGAAATTTATGATGAAATTGTTTGTCAGTGACATAGATAATACCTTGTTGTTAGATGGAAAAACGCAAATAGATGAAGAAATAATAGATGCTCTTGAAAAAATGTGTGATGAAGGTATTGTAGTAGCTATCGCCAGTGGAAGACAGTATCCCAATATGCGCAAATTATTTTCAAAAATAGCGGATAGAGTGTATTTTATTAGTGAAAATGGCGCGTTAATTGTATATGGTGAAGAGATCCTTTATGAGAATGCAATTGATAATGAATTGGCACTTGAAATTATGGAAGATATATATTCTATGCCTAATTGCGAGGTTTTAGCTACGGGTCGAAAGGTGGCATATTTAAAACCTAAGACGGAGTATTATCTGCATAGAATTCGTGATGTGGTACAAAATAATGTAGTAGTGGTAGAGGATTTTAGGGATATAAAGGAGCCACTGTTAAAGTTAGCGTCTTTTGACCATACAGGAGCAGTCAATTCAAAAGACCATTACATTGAAAAATTTGGAAAACGTCTAAAAACAGTTGTTTCAGGCAAAATGTACGTGGATTTTAATAATCATGGCGTAAATAAAGGTGTTGCGGTGAAAAGACTACTAGAAATGCTAAATATTTCTAAGGATGAAGCATATGCTTTTGGAGACAGCTTTAATGATATTGAAATGCTTGAAGCTGTAGAACACAGCTATGTTATGCGTAATGGCGACGAGGAAGTTAAAAAATATGGTAAATATATATGCGACAGCGTATTAGAAGTTGTAAAGGAGAAATTATGGACGAAATAATGATTGAATGTGCAAAGGTATTTTTAAAAGAACAGGGAAAACTTTTTGATGAACCGGTAGCTGAAACAGTTGAAGAAGCGGTTGAATTTTTAGAAGATAGTTTTGCACAGGTTTTTGATAATGTTAAGGAAGTTAAAGAATATATGGACGATTTAGGCATGGATGTAGAAGGTATGTCTTATGATGAAATAGAAGAACAATTAGAAGTATTTAAACTTCCTGATGGTAAATATTTTGTGGTGGAATGCTAAATGAAAAGACGAAGAAGGATAAGAAATATTATAATTATAATAAGTATTTTTGTGCTTGTGGTTGCAGGTATTATTGTATATTTGTCAGGCAGAAAGGATTTACATTTTACAACAGGAATTGCTGATGATGAATTATTTAAGGTTGGAGACCAGGTTTGCACAAAAGGTGAAATGAATATTTATCTTGCAGATGCTAAGGCATTGTATCTTGGTATATTTGAGGAAGCGGCATTTAAGAAACAATTAGGTGATATGAGCTTTGAAGAGTTTGTAAAAAACCAGGTTAAAAATCGTATTGCGGCTTATAAATGTGTCAATATATTTGCCAATGAAAAGAAAATAAGTCTTAGCAAGGAAGAAAAGGAACTGGCAAAAAGCAGTGCGAAAAAATATATTGATAATCTGTCTAAAGAGGATATAAAAGCTTTGGAAATAGATGAAAAGACTGTGGAAAAGGTGTGTGAGGATTATCTTTTATATAAAAAGGTCTTTGATGTATATACTGCAGAGGCTAATACTCAAATCAGCGTAGATGAAGCACGAGTTATTAGAATACAGTATATTTATGTTCCTTTAGAAAGTGGTGTAGCTCTTATTAATCAATATAAAAGTGAGATTAATGAAGATACTAATTTTTTAGCCTTTGCCTCAAAGATTAATCCTAATGGAATATGCGCAAGCAAGATTTCAAGAGGAGATATGGAAGAAAATTTTGAAAAGGCGGCTTTTGAATTATATAGTGGTCAGATTAGTGATGTTGTAGAAACATCAAAGGGCTATTATATTATAAAATGTATCAGTGATTATGAGAAAAATGATACAGAAGTAAATAAACAGCTTATTATACAAAAAAGAAAAGAAGAGATGTTTAAAGAAAAATATAATAGTTTTATAGAAGCACTACCTACAGAATTTAATAATAAATTATGGAGTAAAACTGATATTAATAAATTGCCAAATATAAGTAATACAATAGATAAGATATTATCAGGAAATTAAAAATGCAAGGGATACAAATAAGTATCCTTTGCATTTTTGGTATTAATATGAAGAAAATTTAGGGTAATATCTAAACCATGCTTTTGCTATGATTTTTTCTCTGCTAACATATTTGTTAACCCAGAATCTAGAATCTAATGAGTCGCTACGGTTATCACCTAACACAAAGTAAGAATCTTCAGGAACGATGTATGGACCGTAGTTGCCGTAAGTCTCAATGCCTAAATATTCACTTTCGTCAAGTTTCTCGCCGTTGATATAAACAGCTTTGTCGTGAATCTCTACTGTTTCACCAGGTAAGCCGATAACTCTCTTAACATATTTTTCAGATTCATCATCCGGATAGTAGAAGATTATAATATCTCCTCTTGCAGGATCTGAATTAATATATGCCAAACGATTGCCAAATAGACGGTTTCCTTTTTGGATTGTTGGGTACATAGATGAACTAGGTATCTCAGCGTTGATAATAAGGAAACGAGTTATAAATTGAGCCAAAAGAATAGCTACGGCTATAATTATAAGATATGTAACTATCTCTTTAATAATGGCTTTTTTCTTCGATGTTTTTCTATCTGCAACCGAAACACAAACCTGCTGAACGGCTTCTTTTTCTTCTAATACTTCATCTAATTCATTAAGTGTCATATTTAAATCCTCTCTAATTATACTAAACTATATTATACTGTAAATATGAATAAATAACAAGTTCTAATTAGTGAGTAAAAGCATAATATCGTTACTTCTTTTTATAAAGGCACTCATTTGCTCAGCTGATAGTGGCTTGTGGGCAAGTAAGGCTAAATCATATAGCTGCTTACAGATTAAATCAGCATTTTGTGAATCTTTGTTATCAAAAAGATACTGAACTAATTTGTTGTTTGCGTTTAAAACAAGTGTAAGACCATCGTTGCCAAACATACTCATATCACCGCCAGGATTGTACATTCTCATCATGTCCTGAAGTCTTCGGCTTTCTTCTGACATAGTAATCATAGAAGAAATGTCTACGTTTTTAAGCTTTTCAACTGATACAGTAAGCTTTGTGTCATCGAGAACCTTTTGGAATAATTCACTCATAGTTTCATTATAATTCTTTAATTCGTCTTCTGAGCTTTCTTCCTTGAATATTTCATTTAAATCTGAATCGATGCGTACAAATTTAACATTTTCATTTTTGTGTTCTAAATAAGAAATGAAAGGATTGTCTATGTTGTGCTCTAAAAGAACTGCGCAAAGACCTTCGTCTTTAAACATATTGATGTACTGACTTTGCTCTATCTTATTAGTAGCATAAAATACGGTGTTTTCGTGTTTTTCGTTGTTGTTTTCAAGGTATTCTTTAAGTGTGAGATAATTGTTATCTAAATCCTTAAATAGAATGTAGTCGTTCATTTTCTCGCAGAATTTATCGTCTTTTAAACAACCGAATTTTATAAATGGGCTAATGTCATCCCAGTAGTTAATGTAGCTTTCTTTTTCTGTTTTACACATGCCTGAAAGCTTGTCAGCAACCTTTTTAGTAATGTAATCAGAAATCTTTTTAACAAAACCGTCATTTTGCAGAGCGCTTCTTGAAACATTTAAAGGAAGGTCTGGACAATCGATTACACCTTTTAAAAGAAGTAAGAATTCAGGGATTACTTCCTTGATGTTATCAGCTATAAACACCTGAGTGTTGTAAAGTTTGATAGTGCCTTCTAGAGTGTCATATTCATTGTTAAGCTTAGGAAAATAAAGAATACCCTTTAGGTTAAAAGGATAGTCCATATTAAGGTGAATCCAGAATAACGGTTCCTTATAATCCTTGAATACTTTTCTATAAAAGGTTTTATAATCCTCTTCACTACATTCGTTAGGATGCTTGTTCCAAAGAGGGTTAGTATCGTTAATTGGTTGTGGTTTAGATACCTCTTCACCTTCTTTAATAGCTGCATTTTCATTTGTTACAAAGATTGGTGTTGGCATAAAAGAACAGTATTTTTCAAGAACTTCTTTTGCACGGTATTCGTTAGAAAATTCTGTACTGTCACTATTTAGGAAGAGAGTAATCTCAGTACCTCTTGTAGTTTTAGTACCTTCAGACATATCAAATTCTGTTCCACCGTCACATTCCCAGTGTACACTTTGTGCTCCGTCTTTGTAAGATAAAGTATCAATAGTAACTTTATCAGCTACCATAAATGCAGAATAAAATCCCAGACCAAAGTGACCGATTATCTGGTCATTAGTAGTTTTGTCCTTATATTTTTCAATAAATGCTTCTGCGCCGGAAAATGCTATCTGATTGATATATTCATTAACCTCGTCAGAAGTCATACCTATGCCGTTATCGATAAATTTAATTGTTTTATTTTCCTGATTTACAATTACTTCAATCTTAAATTGTTCGTCCTTTGGAATATCAAATTCACCCATCATATCAAGCTTCTTTACTTTGGTGATGGCGTCACAGCCATTTGATACAAGCTCTCTGATAAAGATATCGTGATCTGAGTATAACCATTTTTTTATAATAGGAAAAATGTTATCGCTATTAATTGATAAACTTCCATGAATATTTGACATTATATACACACTCCTTTTAAAAATATAATACTATAATAATACCCTAAATAGTGAATGTCAAGATAAAATTAGCACTCTTGTTAAAAGAGTGCTAATTACAACCAGTTAAGTAGAAATTCTTTTAAATACGCATCCCAGGCTTCTTCACCAGATTTGTCCATAGAAAAGGTGGTTAAGGAAACACCGCTTGTGACTGTTAAATTACCTTTTGTGTAACGTATGTTAATGTAAAGACCATTTACATTGACCATATTTTTTGAAATTAGTCTGCTAAAAAGAGTGTCATTAGCGGCTAATACGATTTTAAAGGATAGGGGTAATTTGTTGCCTTTTATTATATCAAAGCAATGCTTTTTAATATCCTTCCAAAGAATAGTTTTAGGATGTTCGGATATTAATAATTCGTCTTCTGTATAAAAATCTTCATTAAATCTACAATCTATGGAAAAGTTAGTAAAAGTAGAGATATCTGCATTTTTGGCATAAAAATCATCAAAGGTATCCTTAGTAAGCAGGGCGTGCATAAAGTCCCTTACATTATTTATTGAGAATGTCTGCATAAAAAAATCCTTTCAAATAATATGAGATTATTATACTTTAATATATCATTTTAGGCAAGAATGTGGTATAATAAAAATGTTAATTTAAGTTATGGAGGCAGGCAATGATTTATAAATTTGTTGAGAGTATAGGAAGTTGTACTTCTAGTGCAACAACTGTAAAATATATGTCAGAAGAACTAAAAAGCGAAGGATTTAAAGAATTGCCACTTAATGAAGAATTTGCCATAGAAAAGGGCGGTAAGTACTATATTAATGTGTATGGAACTAGTCTTATTGCATTTGTGGCAGGAAAGAATATTAAAGATTTACGAAAAATAAGATTTTTAGCAGCGCATACAGATATGCCGGCACTTTTGATTAAGCCTAATCCACAGATGAGAAGTGGACAGTATGGTAGGCTTAATATAGAGATATATGGTGGACCTATTTTAAATACATGGCTTGACAGACCACTTTCAATATCGGGAAGAGTAAGCTTAAGAAGTGATAATGTTGTTAAGCCTGATGTAAGAGTAGTAGATTTTAAGGACGCACTTATGGTAATACCTAATCTTGCAATTCATATGAACAGAGATGTTAATAAAGGCATAGAACTTAACAAACAGACACAGATGCTACCGCTTATATGTCTTATGGACGGTATGAATGTAAGTGATGATTATTTTATGGAAATGCTTGCTGATAAGCTTGATGTATCTAAAGAAGATATACTTGATTATCAATTGTATGCTTATAACTGTCAGGAGGCATATTTTACAGGACTTAATAAGGAGATGCTGTTAGCACCTAGAATAGATAATATAGCATCAGTATTTTCATGTGTAGAGGCTATTAAATCAGCTTCTTTAGAAGATGGACTTGCAATTATAGGTTTATATGACAACGAAGAAGTAGGAAGTGCAACTAAACAAGGTGCACAAAGCTATGTAACAGTAGATATAATTAGGCGAATAGGTAAGGCACTGGGTATTTCAACTGATATAATGGATGGATTTACGGTGTCCTTAGATGTTGCACATGGAACTCATCCAAACTACACTGAAAAATCAGATCCAACTAATACAGTCAACCTTAATGGAGGTTTAGTTATTAAAAAAGCAGCTAATCAGGGCTATGCAACAGATTGTGTAAGTGGAGCTATTGTAAAAGCTATTTGTGAACAAAATGGCATTAAAAATCAATCATATGTTAATCGTTCGGATATTGGTGGCGGAAGAACTCTTGGAAGCATTTTATCAGCTAATCTGCCACTACCTACAGTAGATGTTGGTATACCGATTCTTGCTATGCATTCAGCATGTGAACTGATGGGAACAAAAGATATTGAATATATGACACAGTTTTGTAAATGTGTTATGAATATATAATGTAAGGAGGAAGTTTATGTTTTACACAAGTTTAAAATTTATGAAGGACTACTATAAGAAGGTTGCACGTAAGAATGGAATGAGTGCTAATAATTTGGACGAGTTTCTTCAGTGGAAAAAAGAAACAAAGGCTAAACTTAGTCAGCTTCTTGCAATGGATAAGCTTGTAAAGGCACCAGCTAATCCACAGCTTTTAGAGGAAGATGTATATAAAGGATTTAGAAGACAAAAGGTACTTATACAGACACTTCCTGAGGTATATATGCCAGTATACATTTTATTTCCTAATAAAGATAATGATAATGGTAAAGTGTTTTTAACACCGGCAGGACATGGCGGTGGCGGTATAGTTGCAGTTATGGGTGATGAAACAAATCCTTTAGTAGCAGCTAAAATAGAGTCATTTAATTATGCATATGGTCTTGAATTAGTAAAAAGAGGATGTACAGTAATATGTCCTGAAACTATTGGTTTTGGAGAGAGACGAGAAGAACTTAATCAAAGGGATGATGAGATATTAGGTTGTTCCTGCTATGGTATTTCTCATATGGCAGAATCTATGGGTATGACACTTGCCGGAATACAGACATTTGAGCTTATGTGCCTTTTAGATTATCTTGAAGAAAGAGAAGATATTGACATTTCAGATATTTCAGCACTTGGTTTTTCAGGTGGCGGTATGCAGGTACTATGGCTTTCAGCCTTTGATGAAAGAGTTAAGAAGATGATAATTAGCGGTTACCTATATGGTTATGAAGAAGCACATTTAGAAAGATATGGTAATTGTAATTGCAACTATGTTCCACATTTATGGGAGTACTACGATATGGGAGATGTAGCAAGTCTGCTTGCTCCAAGAAAATTGTTTGTGCAGTCAGGAGATAAAGATCATCTTAACGGAAAACGTGGTGTTGTAAATGTAACTGAACAGTTAGATATAGTAAGAAAAGCATATTCCTTCTATGGTGCAGAAGATATGATAAGACATGATGTTTTTGAAGGACCACACAGATGGTACGGACAAAAACTTGATGATTATATAGGATAAAAGGTGATTATATGCTTATAAAAATACTTGATAATTTAAACTCAAAATTTGTCTATATACAGACACATAATTTCCCTGATCCGGATTCTATATCAAGTGCATTTGCCTTACAATATCTTTTAAAAATTAATGGAATTAATTCAAAAATATGCTATAAAGGTCAAATTGACAGTGTAAGTACAATGCAGATGGTTGAAAAATTAGGAATTGAATTGTATGAAATGTCAGAAGTAGCAGATATGAAGGAAGATGATGAGATAATTCTTGTTGATGCACAAAAAGGTAATTCCAATATTGTAGATATGGATGGCGCGGAGGTTATGTGTATTGACCATCATCCTATATTTGATAAGGTTGACTATAAGGTTAGTGATATAAGACCGGAATTTGGTGCCTGTGCAACAATTCTTACAACATATTTCTTTGAAAATTATATTCCTATTCCTAAGGATGTAGCGACGGCGTTAAGTTATGGAATAAAGGTTGATACAGCCAATCTTACCCGTTCGGTATCCGAAAAGGATATGGAAATGTTTTACAGATTACACTGTTTCTCTGACCAGGAACTCTTAGCTTCGTTAGACAGGAATACACTTAAATTTGAAGATTTGCACGCTTATGCTGCAGCAATTTCAAGTATACAGGTATTTGATTTTGTAAGCTTTGCTAACCCAGGAGCAGATTGCCCTGAATCATTAATAGCGAGCATTTCAGATTTTATGCTGGCTCTTGCAGAAGTGAAATTTTCGGTGGTTTATTCGCAAAGAGGAAAAGGTATAAAGGTATCAGTAAGAAGTGAGCTTAATGATTATAATGCTGGTGTTATCACTAACAAAGCTTTAAAGGATATAGGCAGTGGTGGCGGACATGCACAGATGGCAGGAGGATTTGTGCCAATTGTTGGTTCTCAAAGAGAGATAACAGATTTAATGAATATTATAAGAGAAAAATTCATAGAAGTTATAAAAGATAATAAGTAATTATTATATAGTGCTAAATAAGTGTGTTTAGCACACTTTGCTGGCGTAGCTCAGTTGGCAGAGCAGCTCATTCGTAATGAGCAGGTCGCGCGTTCGAGCCGCGTCGCCAGCTTAAAAAATACAAAAGTTCTTCGGAACTTTTTATTTTTTTTCAAAAAATTAAAAAAAGTGCTTGCAATTATTTAGGGTATGTGGTAGTATCTTTAACAGAAAGACAGTTGTTTGTCCTAGAAAGACACGAATTTAAAACTGTTTGTTATAAAGCATTAAGGAGAATTAAAATGGAAAAGAAGTTAAAAGTTGGTATTTTAGGTGGAACAGGTATGGTAGGACAGAGATTTATAGCTTTGTTAGAAAACCATCCTTGGTTTGAGGTTGTTTTAGTTGCTGCAAGCGCAAGATCAGCAGGTAAGACATATGAAGAGGCAGTTGAAGGTCGTTGGAAAATGTCAACACCTATGCCAGATGCAGTTAAGAAGTTAGTAGTATATGATATTAACGAAGTAGAAACAGTTGCTTCACAGGTAGATTTTGTATTCTGTGCAGTTGATATGAAGAAAGATGAGATTAAGGCAATTGAAGAAGCTTATGCTAAAGCAGAAGTTCCAGTTGTATCTAACAACAGTGCTAACCGTTGGACTAAGGATATCCCAATGGTAGTACCAGAGATTAACCCAGAACATTTAGAAGTAATTGAAGCTCAGAAGAAGAGATTAGGAACAAAGAGAGGATTTATCTGTGTTAAGCCTAACTGTTCAATCCAAAGCTATACACCAGCATTACATGCATTAAAGGAATATGGTCCAAAGCTTGTTGTTGCTACTACATATCAGGCAATTTCAGGTGCAGGTAAGACATTTAAGGAATGGCCTGAAATGGTAGAAAACATCATTCCATACATTGGTGGCGAAGAAGAAAAGAGTGAACAAGAACCATTAAGATTATGGGGTAAGGTTGTAGACGGTGAAATCGTTAAGGCAGAAGGACCTGTTATTACAACACAGTGTATCAGAGTTCCGGTATTAAATGGTCATACAGCTGCTGTATTTGTTAACTTTGAAAAGAAACCAAGCAAGGAAGAAATTATTAAGGCTTGGAGAGAATTTAAGGGTGTTCCACAGGAACTTAATTTACCAAGTGCTCCAAAGCAATTCATTCAGTATCTTGAAGAAGATAACAGACCACAGGTTAAGCTTGATGTTGATTATGAAAACGGCATGGGCGTATCATTTGGACGTTTAAGAGAAGATAGCGTATTTGATTATAAGTTCGTTGGTTTATCACACAATACAGTAAGAGGTGCAGCAGGTGGTGCAGTACTTATCGCTGAATTGTTAGTTGCTAAGGAATATATTACAGCTAAATAATTTAATTTAAATTTGCAGGATCGGTCTTTGTATTAAAGACCGGTCTTTTTTCAATGGGAAATTTAATATGTTACTTTAAAAAAGTATACATTTATGCTATAATTAAAAAGTTATAAAGTGATATAAGAGAGGTAAAAAATGTTAAGAGCAAAACGTTATGAATTGAAGAAATGGAATAGAGTGGTGCATACAACATGGAATCCTAATGGTCCCGGGGTTATTAGAATACATATGGTTCCTCCAAAGTTTAAATGGTTAAAAAAGGAGCCTGCTATTGTAATTTTAAATGGTCAGGATATAGTGCCACTTAATAGAGCATGGGCAATACTTCTGACGGAGTTTATAGATGCAGTTAATGAATTTGGCCCTAAAGAAATGTCGGATAAGGATTTGAAGGATATTTTGGATAAAACATTTAGTGGTGTAAAAAAGGTATATCCGACTGTGTCTGATGAGCAATTAAAGAATGATTTGAACATTATAGTTGATACTTTTGAAGATATTGCAAGAGGCAGAAAGCCAAAACAGGAAATCGGTATTCTTAGTATAGGTGAGTATGCTAAAAATATGACCGCGCCTCATAGAATGGATCTTATGATTTCTGCGATGGAAAAGGATGGTAAATGGAATTGCAATCAGCAGTGTGTACACTGTTATGCGGCAGGTCAAAAGCATTCTAAAGTAACTGAACTTTCAACAGATGAATGGAAAAAGATAATTGAAGCATGTAAAAAAGCTAAGATACCACAGCTTACATTTACAGGTGGTGAACCTACTATGCGTAAAGATTTGCCAGAGCTTATAAAGGCTGCCAGATGGTTTGTAACAAGACTTAATACTAATGGTGTTCTTTTAAGCAAAGATTTGTGTGAAAAACTAATGGAAGCAGAACTTGATAGTGTACAGGTTACATTTTATTCAAAGGAAGCAGATATTCATAACGCTTTAGTAGGTGCAAATAATTATGAAAAAACTCTTGAAGGTATTAAAAATGCCTTGGCGGCAGGACTTAATTTAAGCACTAATACACCTCTTTGTAGTCTTAACAAGGACTATGTTGAAACATTAAGATTTTTACATGGTTTAGGTGTTAAATATGTTACTTGTTCAGGACTTATTGTGACAGGTAATGCCAATAAGGAAGAATCTAAAGGGACAAAACTTACAAATGATGAAATTTATGAGGTTGTTAAAGAAGCAGCGAATTTCTGCTATGAAAATGATATGGAGATAAGCTTTACATCACCAGGCTGGATTCCTGCTGATAAATTACAGGAGCTAAAGCTTACTGTGCCATCCTGTGGAGCATGTTTAAGCAATATGGCAATAACTCCGGATGGAAAGGTAATTCCATGTCAAAGCTGGCTTTCTTGGGAAACCTTAGGTGATATGACAAAGGATTCGTTTGATAAAATATGGAATAGTAAGGAATGTAAGAAAAACAGAACATTTTCAGCAAAGATGGAACAGGTGTGTCCGCTTAAAGGAAAGGAAGGAAACTAATGAAAAAGCATTTAGCATTTTTTGTTATGATTTTGTGCTTGGGTATATTTGCGTTTATATTACCTGTTGAGGCAAAAAATCTTGATGAAATATTAGAATACAATATAGTTATAGAGCCTAGTGATACAGGTTCATTGAATATGGAATATACCATTGTCTGGAAGGTTTTGGATTCTGCATCAGAAGGTCCGTTAGAATGGGTAAAAATTGGTATTCCTAATAAAAATGTTGATGAAATCAAAGGCTTAAGTAGTAATATTTCTAAAATAAGGTATTATGGAGAAGGCGGAGATTTTATCCGTATTGATCTTGATAAAAAATATTATAAAAATGAAGTTATTACTATGAAATTTTCAATTAATCAGCATCGTATGTATAAGGAGAAAAATGGGGTAAGAACATACGAATTTACACCGGGCTGGTTTGATGAAATTGATGTATTGATGCTTAATATTAAATGGAAATCAAATAATGTAAAGACAGTCGAGGGCAATAAGCATTATGAGGAAAATGGATATTATTGCTGGAACTCGACTATGTTTGAAACAAATAAGAAAACAGTTAAATTAACTTATGATGACAGTGTATTTACAGGTCCTGATGATGTTACGGTTAATCATTCAGGGGATAGTGATTTTAAGGTATTTTTGATTATTCTTTGCATATTCTGTCCAGGCATAATAATTATAATAATTATTATATGTAAGACAAAAGATGATGACAAATATGATAAAGGCAGTGGTATGGGTGGAAATCATTATGTTCATACACAGCGTGCTTATACAAGAAGCTGTGCTTGTGCCTGCGCCTGTGCTTGTGCTTGTGCCGGTGGTGGTAGAGCAGGTTGTTCAACAAAGGATTTTTATGGTACTAAAGTAACAACTGAAAGAATAAGGAAAAACATAGAATCTTAACCATTATAGGATATTAGCTTATTGTATTTAGTGCTTTAGTGTGATATAATGTAATTTACATAATTTTAGTGAGGTAATTATGAAAAATCAACATTTTTTTGCTATGCTTTCCCGTATGAAATATATTAACAGATGGGGACTTATGCGCAATACTATTAACGAGAATATTAGTGAACATAGCTTGGATGTAGCATTTATTGCACATGCATTAGGTGTTATTAATAATATTCATTTTAAGGGTGATGTTAATCCGGAACGTTTGGCAGTTTTGGCTATGTTTCATGATGTTACGGAGATTATAACAGGCGATATGCCAACACCGGTTAAGTATTATAATCCGGCCATTCGTGATGCCTACAAGAAGGTTGAAGGAGTAGCTAAGGATGAGATGCTCACAGGACTTGAAAGTGAGTTACAAAAAGTATATGAACCGTTGTTGTGTGAGAGCGAAGCAGAGAAACATTTGTGGAAGTATGTTAAGGCTGCAGACAAGCTTTCAGCATATATAAAATGTATAGAAGAAAAGAAGATGGGAAATACAGACTTTTTAGAAGCGGAAAAATCTATAGGAGAGATTATTGATAATATGGATATGCCGGAGGTAAAACATTTTGTAGATAATTATCTTGAGGCATATTTTAAAACAATTGATGAAGCAAAATAATTACTCCAAGGAGGAAAGTTTGGGATGAAGACGGATATTATTAACGAGGTT
The DNA here is from genome assembly GCA_045543455.1 of Lachnospiraceae bacterium. Lineage (GTDB taxonomy): Bacteria > Bacillota > Clostridia > Lachnospirales > Lachnospiraceae > SIG291. The sequence goes on along the minus strand of JAZQMK010000086.1, from coordinate 7,811 downwards.
GCATTAAATGTCCTAAACAATGCACTAAATGCGTGTGTTTGTTACTACGCAGAAGATGATAAGCTAAAGGTGGCATATTATAATAAAGTGTTTTTGGATATGTTTGATACTACTAGCGAGAGAATGGATAATTTTTGTGTGGATATTGATAAAGCTGACAAATGGGGATTCCTTAAGAATATGTTAAGCAATCAGGACGTTGCAGTATATTATGAATATTATGAGAAAAAGGATTTGCACATAAAGGTTCAGACATTTTCTATATCTGACAATATGATTTGCGTAGTTGGAATTGACGTAACCGATTATGAAAAGGCGAAAGAATCTAATCAGAAGCTTCTTAATCAGGTTAAAGCATCAGAGGAACAATACAAGTATCAGGTAGATTTACTTGAAGCTACACAAAAGCAGCTAAAAAGAAGTAAAAAATTGTATAAGCTTATTTCTGAAATGTCTAATGATGCATTTTTGTACAGAGACTATATTCATTGTGATTATAGGGTTTCGTCAAGATGGAATGAATTATTTGACGTAGATGAAGAATTTGATGCTGAGAATTTTTTGGTTCTTTTAAGACCGGCAGATTCTAAAAATTTTATTTTAACAAGAGAAGCAGCTGTTAAGGTTAATGCTCCGGCGTATGAAATGGAATTTCAGTTAGATTCCTGCGAAAGATGGATTGAAGCTAATGTTAAGCTTATTTATAATGAAGCGGGGATTATAACTGATGAAATATATTTCTTTAAAGATGTTACTGATTTAAAGATGCAAAAAAGCGAATTAGAGCATTGGGCATATTTTGATGTGCTTACAGGACTTTATAACAGAAATTATTTTTCTTCTGTTTTAGAAGCTGATATTTTGCGTGCAAAAACAAGCAATACATCATTATTCCTTATGTATATAGACATAGATGACTTTAAAAAGACTAATGACAGTTTGGGATTTGAGGTAGGTGACGAGCTCATTTTACAGTTTAGTCAGGTGCTAAAAAAATACAAATCGTCTACTGTGTCAATATCAAGATTTAATAGTGATGAATTTGTAATTTCATTATATGATACTAATAAGGCAGCTGTTGAAAAGTTCTATACAGACATTAAGAAGCATTTAGAAAAGCCGTTCCATTTAAGTAATGGTGTTGATTTATATATATCAATAAGTGTTGGTGTTGTTGAATATCCAGGAGACGGTTCTACTTCAATTGAGCTTATAGGTAATGCGGATATTGCTATGTATGCAGTTAAGGAAAATGGCAAAAATGGTATTAAGTTCTTTGAAAAGACTCTTTTAGATAAATTCCTTCAGAATATTCTTTTAGAGAATAAGTTAAAGAAAGCCATTGATGATCAGTGCTTTGAGATGAATTATCAGCCACAATTTGATGCGGCTACAGGTGTTTTGCGAGGTGTTGAAGCACTTATAAGATGGAATACTGAAGATGGTTACATTTCTCCAATGGAGTTTATACCTATAGCAGAAAAGAACGGAAGTATTGTATCTATTGGCAATTGGGTGCTAAGAACTTCCCTATCGGCATGTAAGTTCTGGAAAGATAATTATGGCTATGAGGGAACTATTTCTGTTAATATATCGCCGGTTCAGTTTAGAGATAAGAATTTTGAAGAGACTTTAAAGACAATTATTACAAGTATTGGTATTGAACCTTCAAAAGTGGAGTTAGAGATAACTGAAAATGTTTTCCTTGAAGATGTTTCATCTACTATTGAACTAATAAAGAGATTTAGAAGCTTAGGTATTAAGATTTCTTTAGATGACTTTGGTACAGGATATTCGTCCTTGTCTTATCTTAAGAATATACCAATTGATACTTTAAAGATTGATAAGAGCTTTATTGATACAATGATGACTGAAACTACCACTAATATTATTACTAGCTCGTTAATTGATATGGTTAAGAAGCTTGGACTTGAAACAATTGCAGAGGGTGTTGAAACAGAAGAACAGCTAAGATACCTAAAGGAAGTTAATTGTAACAATATTCAGGGTTATCTTTTAGGTAAGCCTATGACAATGGATGATATTACCAATTTACTTAAAAAGATTAATGAATAAAATTATTTGCGGGAGAGATATTGATGTCAAAGTCATTATTTATAGCAGAAAAGCCAAGTGTTGCTCAAGAATTTGCAAAAGCCTTAAAGGCTAATATGGCAAGAAAAGATGGATATTTGGAGTCGGAGGATTATATAGTTACCTGGTGCGTAGGACATCTGGTAACTATGAGTTATCCGGAAGCATATGATGAAAAATTGAAAAGATGGTCTCTTGAAACTTTACCATTTCTACCAACAGAATGGAAATACGAGGTTATACCGGCAGTTGCGAAACAGTTTGGTATAGTAAGTGGTCTTCTTAATAGGGAAGATGTAGCTACTATATATGTATGTACCGACTCTGGACGAGAAGGAGAATATATATACCGATTAGTTGAACAACAGGCAGAGGTTAAGGGGAAACAAAGAAAAAGAGTTTGGATTGATTCACAGACAGAAGAAGAGATTCTAAGAGGTATAAGAGAAGCTAAAGATTTGTCAGAATATGACAATTTATCATCATCAGCCTATCTTAGAGCTAAGGAAGATTATCTGATGGGAATCAATTTTTCGCGTCTTTTAACCTTGAAATATGGATATACTGTAAAGCAGTATTTAAATTTAGATAAAGCAGTTATATCGGTTGGTCGTGTAATGACCTGCGTTTTGGGTATGGTTGTAAGAAGAGAAAGGGAGATAAGGGCTTTTGTAAAAACACCATTTTATAGGGTTTTAGCAAAACTTAACCTGTGTGAGAATTCTGTTGAGGCGGAATGGCGTGCTGTTGAAGGTTCGAGATATTACAATACTCCTTTTTTGTACAAGGAAAATGGCTTTAAGGAAAGACAAAAAGCAGAAGAACTTTTACAAATTCTTTCTAAAGAACAGCCAGTTGTGGCAACTTTAGATAAAATGGAAAATAAAAAGGAAACAAAAAATGCACCGCTTTTATACAATTTGGCAGAATTGCAAAATGATTGTGCAAAACTTTTAAAGATAAGTCCGGATGAAACTTTACGAATTACTCAGGAACTATATGAAAAAAAACTAGTTACTTATCCAAGAACTGATGCCAGAGTGCTTTCAACGGCAGTTTGTAAAGAAATTTACAAAAATATAAGCGGTTTAAAAAATTATCCTTTGGCTGCAAGCTATGCAGGGGAAATTTTGGAAAAAGGAAATTACAAAGATATTGCAAAAACTAAATACTGTAATGATAAACAGATTACAGATCACTATGCAATAATACCTACAGGTCAGGGATTGTCTGCATTGAATTCTATGCCGGAAAAATCAAGACATGTATACGAGGCTATAGTAAAAAGATTTCTTTCCATCTTTTATCCTGCGGCAATATATCAAAGATATAATTTGACGCTTGATATTGAACAGGAGAAGCTGTTTGCAGGCTTTAAGGTTTTAGTGCAGGAAGGATATTTACCAGTTAGTGAGTTAAGTTTCATTAAGAAGAAGGATGCAGATGAAAATGAAACCTTTAAGGCGGATACTACATTTTTAGAAACTGTTAAAGCTTTGAAAAAAGGTGCAAAAGTACCTGTAGATGAATTATTTATAAAAGAAGGAGAGACTTCTCCACCAAAAAGATACAATTCCGGTTCTATGATATTAGCTATGGAAAATGCCGGACAATTAATTGAAGATGAAGAACTAAGAGCACAAATTAAAGGCTCCGGAATAGGAACAAGTGCTACAAGGGCTGAAATACTAAAGAAGCTTGTGAATATTGAATATATTTCTCTTAATAATAAGACGCAGATAATCACGCCTACATTTTTAGGAGAGATTATATTTGATGTTGTTAACTGTTCTATAAGACAGCTGCTTAATCCTGAACTTACGGCAAGCTGGGAGAAGGGATTAAATTATGTTGCAACAGGAACAATAACAACTAACGAATATATGGAAAAGCTTGAACATTTTATAAAAAGCCGTACAAACGGCGTTTTAGCCCTGAATAATCAATATCAGCTAAGAAGCTATTTTGATTTGGTGGCGCCTAATTATAAAAAATAACGGAGGATAGTGCGAAAAAACACACTTATGTGCTGTTTTTTCACACGGCTATTTGTGCCGAAGCGTCACAAATAGCTTGATGCACAAACAGAAATCACCTGCGTGAATTTCTGTTGCGCAATTCCTACGCATATGACTTGCATCAGCAAGTCATTACGCTTCGGAATGGAGGATTATTATGTGTGGAATAGTTGGTTATACAGGAGAAAATGATTGCGTAGACATACTTTTGTCTACGCTTTCTAAATTAGAATACAGAGGATACGATTCAGCAGGGATTGCCGTGTTTGAAGAAGGAAAAATTTCAATTGAGAAAACACAAGGAAGACTTACTAATTTAAGAGAAAGGCTGGAAAAAAGAGAATATAAGCTTAAAGGAAGCTGTGGAATCGGTCATACTAGATGGGCTACCCACGGAGAACCTTCAGATGTTAATTCTCATCCTCATGGAAATGAGCGTGTAACCATTGTTCATAATGGCATAATTGAAAATTATAAAGAAATAAAAGCATTTTTAGAAACAGCAGGCTATGTGTTTGAAAGTCAGACTGACACAGAAACTGTAGCAAAGCTGTTGGATTATTATTATGATAAAGAGCCGTTAGAGGCTATTATTAAGGTTATGGCTGAAATAAAGGGTTCATATGCACTTGGTATTATGTTTAGGGATTATCCGGATAAGATTTATGCCATAAGAAAAGACAGTCCATTAATAATAGGTGTAAATGATAATGAAAAATTTATTGCGTCAGATATTTGGGCTATTTTAAAATATACCCGCAATTATTATTTGCTTGAAAGCAATGAAATTGCCATAATAGAGCCTATGGATGTAAAAATACTAGATATTCATAAAAGAATTATAGAAAAAGAAATGCTTGTCGCTGACTGGGATGCTAATGCAGCTAAAAAAGGCGGTTTTGAGCATTTTATGCTAAAAGAAATATATGAACAGCCAGGTGCTATACTGACAACCATAAAGCCAAGAATAGTTGATGGAATGCCTGACTTTGAAGTTGATGGACTAAAAGTAGATAAATTGCGCAATTATAGACAGATTTTTATTGTGGCCTGTGGAACAGCCATGCATGCAGGCATGGTAGGGAAATATATAATTGAAAGTCTGGCAAGAGTGCCTGTAAATGTAGATATTGCTTCTGAGTTCAGGTATCGCAATCCGATTATAGGGGAGAAGGATTTGTGCATAGTCATTTCACAATCAGGAGAAACAGCAGATACCTTAGCTGCACTAAAGCTTGCAAAAGAAAGAAATGCAGACACATTAGCAATTGTTAATGTAAAAGGCTCATCTATAGCAAGGGAAGCGGATAATGTTATTTATACTCATGCAGGACCAGAGATATCAGTGGCATCAACAAAGGCTTATTCAGTACAATTATCAATAATGTATTTGCTGGGATTTTTGTTAGCCTGTGAAAAGGGAGAAATATCTAAAGAAGAATGTAAGAACCTTACAGCCTTATTACTTAACATACCAAAGCTTATTGAAGGTATGCTTAGTAATACTGATGTTTGTAAATATGCAGCATCAAGACTTGTAAATAGTGACAGCCTTTTGTATATAGGAAGAGGCTTAGATTATGCACTTAGCATGGAAGGCTCTTTAAAATTAAAGGAAATCACATATATTCATTCGGAAACCTACGCAGCAGGAGAACTAAAGCACGGTACTATTTCTTTGGTGGAGGATGGTATGCCAGTAGTTGCAGTTGTAACTCAAAATCATTTGAAAGAAAAAACCATAAGCAATATAAAGGAAGTCAAGGCAAGAGGGGCGAAGGTGTTAATTGTATGCGATGAGACCTTTGAAAGTGATTATGATGTTGCAGATTATTATATAAAAATACCTGCTACTAACGAAATTTTAGCACCTATGTTAGCTTGTGTTCCATTACAGCTTATGGCGTATTATACATCTGTGTTAAAAGGCTTGGATGTAGATAAACCAAGAAATTTGGCAAAATCTGTAACGGTTGAATAAAAAATACATTGACTAATTCATATCTTTGTGAGAAAATGTATAAGATAATTATTTTTAGAAACATACATCTGAAAGGAGTTTTACAATGATTTATTCACATGAAGTAGAAAAAATGTGTCCTGTAGCTCAAGGCGTAAGACACGGTGCCGCACCAATTCCTGAAGAAGGAAGATGGGTAAAAGCAACAGAAGTAAAGGATATTAGTGGTTTAACACATGGTGTAGGCTGGTGTGCACCACAGCAGGGAGCATGTAAGCTTACTCTTAATGTTAAGGAAGGTATTATTCAAGAGGCTTTAGTTGAGACAATCGGATGTTCAGGTATGACACACACAGCTGCTATGGCTTCAGAGATTTTACCAGGCAGAACACTTTTAGAAGCTCTTAACACAGACTTAGTTTGTGATGCTATCAATACAGCTATGAGAGAATTATTCTTACAGATTGTTTACGGTAGAACACAGTCTGCATTCTCAGAAGATGGTCTTCCAGTAGGTGCAGGTCTTGAAGATTTAGGAAAAGGTCTTAGATCTCAGGTTGGTACTATGTACGGTACACTTAAGAAGGGTCCTCGTTACCTTGAAATGGCAGAAGGTTATGTAACAGGTATTGCTCTTGATGAAGAAGATCAGATTATTGGTTACCAGTTCGTAAGTCTTGGTAAGATGACAGACTTTATCAAGAAGGGTGATGATCCTAACACAGCATGGGAAAAGGCAAAAGGCCAGTATGGTAGAGTTGCTGATGCTGTTAAGATTATCGATCCAAGAGAAGAATAATAGAAGGAGGACTTTTTCAAATGGCTTTATTTGAATCATATGAAAGAAGAATAGATAAAATTAACGCTGTATTAAACAGCTATGGTATTGCTTCAATTGAAGAAGCTGAAAAGATTACAAAAGATGCCGGTTTAGATGTTTACAATCAGATTAAGGGCATCCAACCAATTTGTTTTGAAAATGCATGCTGGGCATATATTGTAGGTGCAGCTATTGCTATTAAGAAGGATTGTAGAAGAGCTGCTGATGCTGCTGCTGCAATCGGTGAAGGTTTACAGGCTTTCTGTATTCCAGGTTCTGTTGCTGACCAGAGAAAGGTTGGTTTAGGACATGGTAACTTAGGTAAGATGTTACTTGAAGAAGAAACAGATTGTTTCGCATTCTTAGCAGGTCACGAATCATTTGCTGCTGCTGAAGGTGCAATTGGTATCGCTGAAAAGGCTAATAAGGTTAGAAAGAAACCATTAAGAGTTATCTTAAATGGTTTAGGTAAAGACGCTGCTCAGATTATCTCAAGAATCAATGGTTTCACATATGTTGAAACAGAGATGGATTATCATACAGGCGAAGTTAAGGAAGTATTTAGAAAAGCATACTCAACAGGACTTCGTTCAAAGGTTAATTGCTACGGCGCTAACGATGTAACAGAAGGTGTTGCTATTATGCATAAGGAAGCTGTTGATGTATCTATTACAGGTAACTCAACTAACCCTACAAGATTCCAGCACCCAGTTGCAGGTACTTATAAGAAAGAATGTATGGAACAGGGTAAGAAATATTTCTCAGTTGCTTCAGGCGGTGGTACTGGACGTACATTACATCCTGATAACATGGCAGCAGGTCCTGCTTCATATGGTATGACAGATACTATGGGTCGTATGCACTCAGATGCTCAGTTTGCTGGTTCTTCATCAGTTCCTGCTCACGTAGAAATGATGGG
>JAZQMK010000085.1:0-2474 GCA_045543455.1 Lachnospiraceae bacterium | reverse complement strand
GATCAAACTATTGTAGTCGATGTTTGTGGTTTGGATATGTCTACCAAGCAGAGTTCCTTGAAGTTTTATGTAGAGAAATATATTGATGGTATTGGTTGGACAGACGATGCAACATATGTTAAAAATTATGATGTACGTACCATGACAGGTACCAAGAATACAGGTTACTGTACTACATTCTTTAAGTTTGGTGACAAAGGTAGATATCGTGTGAAACCATATTTAGGAGACTATACTTATACATCATATGATGGAACTAATCCTAATTTAAAGTATAATGGTGACTTATTTGAGGGTGAAGATACAGGTGTATTTTATGTTAATGTAAATTAGTTTTTTACAAAGTAAGAGTGATGTTCAGATGAACATCACTCTTTTAGGTTCGGTTCTTTGTCAATAATCTTGATAGCTTTATTCGAATTTTTCAGCCACTTTTTTAACTTTTCTGCCTTCTATGCATTGCTTTTCATATTCTCCAAGAATGCTATTCGTGCCTTTAAGGAGGCATTCTCATTTTCTAATAAATTGATTTCAGCGTCCTTAGCATTAATCTCATCATTAAGCTGAGTATAGTCATCATTAAGCTGACTATAGTCATTATTAAGCTGTGCACACTGTGCTTTCAGCTTGGCAGTTTCAATTTCTAATTGTTTATATTCTTCCTCTAATTTTTTCTTTCGGCGTTCTTCCATTTGTTGAAATGCTAACTCTGCTGCACGGTCACTACATTGCTTGCATATGTCGCAATCAATATTACATTCATACATCGTATTCATTACTTCTTTTACATATTCATTATTTTCTGAAAGCATACGTAGCTCCTCCCATGTGGTTGCCTTAAAAATCTTAACCCATTGGTCGATTCCATAGGCTTTGTCTTCATCAGTTGCTAAGTCTGTTCGATTTAAGTCTACCACATTTAGTGTAAATTTGTCACTATACAAATGATAATTTTTTGTATTTAAAAGCTTATATGATGCGAAAAATTCCGGAAGATCCGGAAAAAGTGTAAAATCCAAAAAACCAATATGTATAGTCGGAAATAGTTCGTTATAGTCGTTTCCCTGATCCAGTTGACAGAAGGTGCGACACAAGTAAAACAGAGAACGGTCGGTCCAATTTCTTTCATTAATAACCTGCATTTCCAGATTAATATTCGTGTTGTTATTAAGTGTTATTCTAATATCAAGAACAATTGTTTTTTTATTGATGGCTTCTCCCAGAACTATAGGATTGTCGATACGTATGTCGATAATATTATCCACATGCATATGTAACATGGAACTGACAAGACCACGTAGAACCTTTTCATTTTTTTGTAAAATTGCACGAAACATGTAATCGTTGGTCATGTTGTAGGGTATTTTGCCGGTAGCAGTTAAATAGTTTTGATTTTTTTGCATAAAAATCCTCCTTTGGTATTTAAAATGTTTGTTAGGTATATCCGGCGACTGAGCCATGATATGAATTTGACCTTCCATGAGCAGGAAGTATAAGTAATTAGACACACCGTGATGGTGCTAAAATGTAGATTAATGTTATCATAAGTAACAAAGAGAGTCAAATACTTTTTGTTAACCTCTTATATATTCTTTCATATTGACTACACCCCCTCCGCTGTAGTATTCTATAAATACATATTGAAATAGTAACACTGACATATTGGAGGTATTCATGTTTCAAGAACTAAAGAAGGCTAAAACATTAAAAGAGATATATACCATATTAGGCATAGCACCCTTTGAAAAAGCTGCATTTATTCTTCTGTGCGTGTGGTGTTTGCTACCTATTTATGCGGCTATCGATCAGATTCATTATGGATTAACAAATTTAAGTATGTTGGGAAAGCTCTATGCAACCATGGAAGGGTATAGGATGGGCTTTCAATTTGTTGGTTCTTTATCCCTGATATTTACTGTTTTCTATCTTTTGGGCAGGATAGTAATGAACCGCGGACAGATTCTTAAGAAAATCAAGTCAGAACCCTGGCATTTTCTATTGCTTGCCATGCTGTTGTGGAGTTGTATTTCTACGTTATTGTCCGATGATATAGTTACCTCTTTTCAGGGTACACAATATCGTTTTGATGGTCTAAAGAGTTATTTTTACTACGCGGCCATGTACGTATGTGCTTTTATTGTTTTTCAAAGTAATAAACGTAAGGTAGTATTTAATATATTTACAATGGTGGCTAATATTACCGGACTGATTCTGATTCTGCAGGACTTCGGTGTAAAGCTTGTGAATCAGTGCTTTTTTCAGGATGAACGTTCCGCTATGTTCTTCCAATTTAACCATACCGGTTACTTCCTGAATATGAGTATAGTCTGTCTTATGGGCTTATATATTTACGAAAGTAAGCTTTGGCTTCGTATTTACTATGCATTAGCGCTGGCATTTCAGGTATATGCGATTCTGGTAAACAGTACTTTTGGTGCTTATCTGAAGTCGGATCGTAGCCATGTCGTTCTGTG
>JAZQMK010000084.1:0-2147 GCA_045543455.1 Lachnospiraceae bacterium | reverse complement strand
AGAATCATCTTTTATCAGATACATAACGTCTGCAACAGATGTTTTCATGATTTCTTTATTTACAACATATTTTCGATCAAAAAGACCTTGAATATACGTTCTTGAGTTTAAATAATAATAGTTACCATAATTTGATTTTTGTAATGCAATAACAGTCAAACATTCTAAACTTGATTTATAACATCCACCGTATGCCGTACTAAACCCATAGATTTTTCCCATTTCACAGAAAAACTTTTTAATTCTTTATTGTCCATATTTTTAATAAGTTTCTAATATAGTTCTCCATTGAAAACCTTTTAATTCTGGATGTTTCTGAATCGTAGTTGGTTTTTGCAATCAAATTCCATTAAAATGCATAAAATCGAGATCTAAACCATTCACGTACAATTGAAGTATATCTGTTGGAATATCTGTAATTTCTTTTAATTTATTTATAGCCAAAACCTTATTCTCTCGTTCTCCCCAATAACAATAATATTGCCATACAGGCATAAGATAAGGAGACTTCATGTTAAGAATCTCTGTACTCATACTTTTACAATCCAGCGATTCTTTTATTTTATCCTTATGTTTTAGTAAAAATGTTTCTATTAAATCTAATGCAATGTCCAAATAATGATTTTTACATGCAAAATCATTTTGATATACACATTGCATAGCTCGGAATCTGTTCACTATTATTTCTGTATAAGGATAATCCGTTAATCCGTTAATTAAATGCGGATATTTTTTAGTCAATTCTATAGCTTCATCGAATTGATGTAATTCTAATAGCAAAAAGGTTTTACGACTAATAAACAAATTATTCTCAGGAAAATCTTGCAAAGCTTTGTTTACATAATAAAACGCAGAATCAAATGCAAGTTTTTTACGAATATCCCATGTAGAGTCTCCTGAAAATATTAGGATATATTCAGATATATAGTTTGCATATTGCTCATTATAATATTTGAACAATCCTTCTTTCTTTGATAACTTCAATTTCTGTTCTTGTTTGCATTGCAAAAAGGACAAAAAAATCATAAGTAATATTATCTTTTTCATTTTCCTTGTATAAATATAAAATTCTTTAATAAATTCCACTTCATATTAACAGTATTTGGACCAATTATAATGTTATTGTTCAAAGATCCTGCTTGAATTCTAACATCTCCCCAATAATTACTATTCAATCTTGAAGCTGGAACAATTAACGAAGCTGATAATACCTTGGTACCACTTTCGTAAACGATGGGATTGGTAGGTCTTTTTAAAGGAATCATATAAATTTTCCCAAATTCAACACTCATAAATCCCTTAAAATCACTTTGATAATCAAAACTTGTAGCCATAGACTTATATATCATGTTACCCGTGATTGTTATCCCTTCAAATTTTATACCGCTACGGTTATCGGATGATGCATTATAGATATTATAAGATATATTAGCTTTAACAGAAATGTGACCACTGACAGAAGCGCTATTCCCTTCTATTGCAATGCCTGAACCTATAACAGCAGGTGTTACAAATTCTGCAAGATTACCATTAAATCCTATTCCTTTTGTTGTTACCTTTTGAACATCAAATTGAGTCTCCAAGTTCAAAGAAGTTAAAATATCTTCACTACTGCTTCCTATATACTTATAACCATCGGGGGTATTTTCAATGGATGTTACATTATCCATCCACACATATTCATTTGTTTCCAAATTTTTCACCCAATCGTCCAACATCCCATTAGGATCAATCTTGTTAATAGGGCTATTGCTGGCATAAGAATATACAGAATTGGAATATCTTTCTTCACTCAACGGGTCAACCACATGCCATCTACCAAGTGCTGCATCATAATGTCGTGCACCATAATCATACCAGTTCAGGCCAGCCTTTGTATCCAGTTCCTTACCGTTGTACTTGTAGGGCTGAACATTGGTATTTATAGAGAACACACCACCGAACGGGTAATAATGGTTGGTTTCCATCACTGTACCACCACCGTTGATGACCACACGGTTATTACTTTGATGGTCTTTCAAGTAATAATAGTAGGTAGTGGGGCTGTTCAGATTGATGTAACCCTCTTCAGTCAGCAACAGTTTTTGGGTGCCGTTTTCATAGATCACATTTCCGCAGTAATCCGTGGTAAGGGCTGAACCATTCAA
>JAZQMK010000083.1:0-4753 GCA_045543455.1 Lachnospiraceae bacterium | reverse complement strand
AGCTGTTTGTGGCTGGGGAAAGTTTTCCTCTTAAAATTGGGTATAAGGATGAATACATAACACAAGATTACACATACATACTAAATTATAAACCAAAAGAGAAAAAAGAATGGTCTTATGAATGGAGTGTAACGGTTAATGCTAAATACAAAACTAATTATGAAGAGATTTTATCAGAGATTAGAGGTATTCCTGTATCGGATATAAGCGCAACATTTGAAAATTGTACAAAAATGGTGGAAACTCCGACTATACCGGGGCATATAACAAGTATGTATGAAACATTTTTGGGTTGCTCGAGCTTGAAAAAGATGCCAATTATACCAAATGGAGTTACGAATATGAATGGTACATTTGAAAATTGTACAAGCTTGCAAGAGATATCAGAGATTCCAAATGGTGTTACTCATATGGAAAGAACATTTTCGGGTTGCTCGAGCTTGAAAAAGATGCCAATTATACCAAATATTGTTAGTAACATGAATGGTGCATTTGAAAATTGCATAAGTTTGCAAGAAGCGTCAGATATACCAGATAGTGTTACAAGTATGGATAGTACATTTTCGGGTTGTACAAGCCTTAAAACAGCGCCTGTGATACCAAGTAGTGTTACTAATATAGACTATTTATTTAAAGATTGCTCTAGCTTGCAAGGTGAAATAATAATCAATTGTCACCATCAGAACTGTAGGGATGTTATTACAGGGGTAAATTATAATAATATTACTTTAATATCTCCTATGAGAGATAACTGTATAAATTTTTCATCATGTGAATATGAAATTACAATACCAGAAGGATGTAAATATGTATCTAAAGAAGGGACCTTAGTTGCAGGTGATAAATTCCCAACAGAGTATTCTTTTGAAATAGGAGACCAATATTATACTGAGGATTATGTGTATACATATGTGGTAATTCCAGGATATGAATGGATGTACTGTTATTGGCATGTTAAAGTTAGAGATAAGACAAAAGAGTCATATAAAGATATATTGAATAAATTTCCGTTAAGTATAAAGTCCAGTGCTATCTATATGGCAGAGACATTTGCAGGATGTACTAATTTGAAAGAAGCACCAAGTATACCAGCTGGTGTAAATTGCTTAGATTATACATTCCTAGATTGTATAAATTTGGAAATAGCACCAGAAATACCGTTAAATGTAGAAGATATGAACGGAACATTTAGGGGATGTACAAGCTTGAAACAAGCACCTATAATTCCGGAATATGTTTATTATATAAATGAATTATTTAGAGGCTGTACAAGTCTTACTGGGACGGTTGAAATTGATAGTAAACATATTTCGTTGTATAAAAATTGCTTTTATGGTGTAGATTTTGATGCCCAGAATATTAAATTAACAGGTGCTTTTCAATATTTGGAAGAGATAAAAAATACCGCTAATGAAGTGGAGGATGAAGCCAATACAGTGCAATATGGCGATACAATAAGGATAAGCATTAAGCGTTATTGCCGGCCGGAAGATGAAGATGGTAATGTAACAAAGTATGGAGAAGAAGTTTGTAAAGAAATGGGCGAAATGGAAGTACCAGTTACAACTTTAGGTTCGTATCATTTTGAGGGTAAAGTGCCACAGCATTTCTGGTGGAGCGTATCGAATGTTTTGGGTAGGGAAGTAAATGATACATATTCCGCGACAGGATATCAATATTATAAAGGTGAGTATGGAGAACTATATGATTTAAATGTTACTATAGAATGTACCATACTTGAAATTAAGAAGAAATAACTTACAGCAAAAAAAGTATTCTTATTTTCCTTCACTGGACAAAAAAACAACCTTTATTTTCCTTCACGAAGCAAGCTTCTAAGGCGGAAAAGTAAAGGTTGTTTTTTGTCTGCGGTAAGAAGAAGCGGAAGCTTCTAAGGTAAAAATAAATGTTTTAAAAAAAATACATTTTTTTTGCAATCTTTTTGCTGTTAGGTCTCTCTATAATAGTATAAGGTGATGTTTGTTAACTTAAGAAGATAAGAGGTGGATTTTATGAGTTGTAGCAAGGAACTTAAGGATGCGATTGTTCGATATAAAATTGGTGATGAAGAAGCATTTTCGGTTATTTATGAGGAATCGAAGGTTTATATAGCGGCCTGTATCCGCAATGCTTTGGCGGATAATTATGACAGAGAAGAAATAATATTGGATACTATGCAAGAGACTTATCTAGAAATTAGTAGGAATATTGATCAGCTTGAGAATGCTGACAGCTTTCTTAATTGGGCGGCAGTTATTGCTAAAAGAAAGGCATACGCCCTTTTAAAGAAGGATGATAGATATGTGCTAGTCGATGAGAATGGGAAATTTGAAAAACAGGAGGATACAAATAGCAGTCTTCCTGAAGATATAGTCATAGATAAGGAGAAGCAAGAAATAATTCGAGAAGCTATTGATAAAGAGCTTACACAGGATGAGAAGGACTGTGTTGTGGGATATTATTATAACGATATGAAGCAAAAGGATATAGCAAAGCAGTTAGAAATGCCGAAAAATACAGTTGTTTCTAATATATTTAGGGCCAAATCAAAGCTTAAATTGGCTTTGCGAGGCGTTTTGGTATTGGCAGCAGTGGCTTCAATTGCATTGTTGTTGCTTAATATTCCTGCCATTAAGAAGGTTATTTCAATAAAATTTAAGAAAGAAGAAGTTGTTTATGATAGTGAAATTCCGGTAGAGCAAAAGATACCGGATGGTGCTAAATATTATTCGGCCAGACAGAAAGAATGGTATTTGGCAGGTGAAACCTTTAAAGGAAAAAGAGGTATTGGTGATAAATATTATATTGGTGGCTATATTTATACATTAAATCATTTGCAGGATAATGGAAGCTATACCTGGAGCGTAGTGGTTCATGATAAAAATCTTGAAACACAAGGACCAATATTGTCTCAAATAGGAGACAGACCTGTAACAAATCTTAAGGAAGCATTTAAAAACTGTACCAATTTGAAGGAAGCGCCTGAAATTCCTGATAGTGCTACGGATATAAGTGGAATGTTTTGGGGATGTACGAACTTAGTAAAGGCGCCAAAGATACCAGAAGGTGTTGTGGATATAAGCAATATGTTTAGAGGATGTACAAGTTTGAGTGAAGCACCAAAGATACCAGAGGGTGTTGAAAATATATCCGATGTATTTTCAAACTGTAAAAGCTTGAAGAATGTACCAGTAATACCTGAAAGCGTTAAAGAAATGACAGGGGCCTTTTATCATTGTGAAAGTATTACGCAGGTGCCTAACATACCTGCGCATATTACAGACATTGATTCTTTATGGAGTGGATGCATAAGTATAACTACAGTACCTGAAATACCAGAAAATGTTACAGATATTAGTGGCTTATTTTCAGGATGGACACAATTAACCAAGGCGCCAAAGATACCAGAAGGTGTTACAGATATATCAGGTACATTTATGGGATGTATCAACTTAACAGAAGGACCTAAGATACCAAATAGTGTTACGAAAATGAGTAACACTTTTTCGGGTTGTACAAATCTGGAAAAAGCTTTTGCAATACCGGAAAATGTAACGGATATATGTGGTGTGTATAAAGATTGCCACAAGCTAAAAGGTGAGTTGAGGATTAATTGTAGCCTATATTCAGTAGATAAGTATCGTTACTGGATTTCAGATAAGGCTATTCATAATGTCTGGTTGACAGGTTCGGATTGTGTTTATGATTATAAAGGCGAAATTTTAGGAGAGGGTTATTTTATAATACCGGAAGGCTGTAGGTTTGTGTCAGATGATTTAGATTTAGGTGAAGGAGAGTGGCTTACTATAGGACATCCATCTAATGGGACTAAATATTATACGGATGATTATGTGTTTACTTATACTGCTATATGGGAGGCTGCTGAAGGTGGAGTGGGCTGCTATGTTTGGACAGTGAAAGTTAGAGATAAAACAAAGACTTCATATACAGATATAAGATATAAATTTCCAACAGGAATAATAAAGAACAATGACATATATATGTTAGAAACATTTGCAGGTTGTACGAATATGAAAGAAGCACCTGCCATACCATATGGAGTGGAAAATATAGATTATGCATTTTTAGATTGCAAAAATCTTACAAAAGCACCTAAAGTACATGAGACAGTAAAAAGCATGAAAGGAACATTTATAGGTTGTACAAGTCTTGCAGATTCGGTGCAGGTTGATAGTGATGTTAATATAGTACAATATGGCGATACTGTAAAAATAAGTTTAAAACGATATATATATCCTAAAAAAGCAGATGGTACTGTTGATTTTAATGCAGAAGGAAAATGGGAGGAGATAGGTGTAAGAGAAGTGAATGTTTCGGTATATAATGACTATCTTTGCGATGAAAATAGGGAAACACGTTTAAAATATAAGGTAGATGACATTATAGGTAAGAAAGTGAATGATACTTATGAGGCTACAAGCTGTGTCAGATGTAGGAGATATGAACAATCGTATGGTTATTATGACAGTTGGTACGATACAGAAACAATATGTACTATACTTGCGATTAGAAAGAAATAGTGTTACACTATAATAAAGTGTAGACGTGAAAGGGTCAGTATAGTATGCAACTTACAAATGAATTAAAAGAAGCTATAGTAAAATATAAAGCTGGAGACGAAGACACATTTTCTGTGATTTATGAAGAATCAAAGGAATATGTGTCTAGTCGTGTTTGTGATGAAAAAGTCGTTGATGAAATATATCTTGAGATAAAAGAAAATATTCACAGT
>JAZQMK010000082.1:0-44206 GCA_045543455.1 Lachnospiraceae bacterium | reverse complement strand
TATAAAGAGAATAATCGGAAAGCCAATAAGCATTTTCTTTTTCAAACTTTTTAAATTCTTTTGTTTCTTCATGAGCACTTCTTGCATATGCTAAACGAAGCACAGGAAAACGATTTCCATAGATTAAACCATAATCTACTTTTGCTGACTCTTCGCTCCATGTTCTTTCTTTTAATTCTTTCTGCTCAAGTAATCCTTCTTCCACTAAGATATCCAAGTCAATAAAATATGGATTTCCAGCAAACGCAGAAAAAGACTGATATGGACTATCTCCATAGCTGGTTGGTCCAATCGGAAGTACCTGCCAATATCTACCTCCTGTTTCTTTTACAAAATCAGCAAAACGGAAAGCTGCCTTTCCTAATGTACCAATTCCGTATGGACTTGGAAGTGAAGTAATTGGCATTAAAATACCAGCACCTCGCTTCAGTAAACCTGCTTTCTTCTTTTCCATGTTTTTTTTCCAAACCTTTCCTTTTGTTTATCGTTAAAAAGTCTTCTTTAACAGACTTTGAAACATCTTTTTAAGCCTTAAACCCACGATTATAATCTTGTAAATTAAAATAGGCTTCGTTTAACTTTCCTTTTCCATAGGTCAATCCTGCATAAACTTGCTGTACATTTTGCATAACAGCACCTGTTTTATCTTGGTCTTTAATACCATCAAATCCTGCTCGAAGTTTTCCAATGACCATTTCCACATCATTTAATGGCTCAATATTTCCACTCACTCTTGCTCTTGCTAACATCTTATTCACATAAATATAAAGACTCATCAACTGATAGGAAATTCCAACAGAAAAATCCAAAGATTCCATCAATTCATTTAAAAATCGACCTGCGTGTGTCAAATCTGCTTGATACTGTTTTTGGTTTTGAAAAGCTTTTGCTTCTCTTGCATTTTGTATGTCATCTAAAATAATATCATACATAATGACTACCAATTCCCTTGGCGATGCTTGAGACACTCTAAGCGTATATGTCCGAATCTGTTCCTGTGTCATGTGAAACAACACTCCTATTCTTTTTTTCCAAACCTTTTATCAAAAAAATGTTACAAAATGAATAAAAATCTTATTTTTTGATATCTTCTAGGACACGCTTTCGCTCGTAGCGAAACGGAACAGTACTAGGCTCGAAAAGACCTCGCCAAGGACTGCCGTTTCTAAACGGTCCTTGCCAGATATCAAAAAACAAGATTTTCAACCTATAATAATGCTATTTTTCAATATCTCCTTCATACCCAACGGTATTATAACATATTTAAAAAAATAATACTAGCTTTGTAATAAACTTAAAATATTCTGTGGACGTTCATTTGCCTGTGCAAGCATCGAAGTTGCAGCCTGTGTCAATACTTGATTTTGTGTATAAGTAGCCATTTCTTCTGCCATATCAGTATCTTCAATTCTTGAAAGAGAAGTTGTTAAATTCTCTGTTGAAATACTTAAGTTAGACACTGTATGTTCAAGTCTGTTCTGGTAAGCACCAAGTCTTGAACGGAATTCTGATACTCTGGCAATTGCCACATCTATTGTAGTTATTGCTCTTCCGGCATTTGCCTGTGTTCTTATATTAACATTTTCTATTGCAAGAGCACTAGCGCTCATATTAGGAATATCTATATCCATTATCTGGCTTTCATTTGCACCTACATGCACTGTCATTCTACCCATATCAGTAACATCTATAAGAGCTGTCTTTCCTTCAAGATTGTCTTCAAGGTCTACCTGCATCTCAAAGCCACCTATATCTGTTATAACAACAGTCTTACCGCTTGTTCTGATTGTAGAGGTCTCTGTAAAGCCTAATAATTCACCATCATCACCTGTAGCGAAGGATACTTCTGCATTACGTCCACCCTCTGTTCTTTCTGTAAGACCAAGAGCCTCTCCTAATTTTTCATTTGAAAATGAAACCTCAATCTTCTCAGAAGTACCATATCCTACTGTAACCATTACAAGATTAGTCATAACGCCTGGTTCCATAGCTACCGGAACATATCCTGCATCTTCGTATGTACCATTTGTAGTATCAAGGGAATCAACACCCATAAGATTAATACTTGCATATTCACATACTTCACTAAGCTTTGACATTACTGTATCGTATGTATCGCCTTCTTTAAAATCCATTGCTTCGCCATTAATAATAATTCTGCCCTCAAGTTCCTTAGTAATACCACCTGAAAGTGTCCCCATATCAATAGCAGCCGTTTCATATACTGCCTGTCTTGCATCTACATCTACTGTAAGTCCATATATATCTGCATCTACCTTTTCAGAACAATATTTAACGTCAAAACCTTCTGTATCAGGGTAAACTCTTCTTGCAAGACCACCATCTAAAAGTGCCTGTGTATTAAAATCTGTATCTCTTGAAATTCTGTCTACTTCGTCTTTAAGTGCATCTACTTCGTTCTGTAGCGCAACTCTTTCTTCAGGACTGTATGTACCATTGGCCGCCTGAACTGAAAGCTCTCTCATTCTTTGAAGAATAGAATGTACTTCGTTCAAAGCACCTTCAGCTGTCTGAACTACTGAAATACCGTCCTGCGAATTCTTGTCAGCCTGGTCAAGACCTCTAAGCTGCATAGCCATCTTTTGAGATATTGCCAAACCTGCCGCATCATCTGCTGAACGATTAATCTTCTTACCTGAAGATAATCTTTCCAACGATTTTGCAAGCTTGTCCTGAGCTGACTGTAATCTATTATTAGTCACTATTGCTGAGATATTAGTATTAATTCTCATTTAAAATCACCTCGTACTTATTTAACTTATAAGATTTATCGGCAGTTATTCTCATTTACTGAATAGCTGCAATAATTGTTTTTGCAAGTTCATAAAGTTTACTTCCTAAAACCTTTTCATTTGTGTCACCAAAAATGCTTACTTCCTCATCAAGAGACACCTTTTTAATATTACATTCTTCATATCCAAGGCTTAAAATGTTATTCTTTATGTCATTTGCCAAAACATCAACATCCGTGTTGCTAAATATATACGCGTCTACTCCTGTTGCGTTGACATTACACTCAATTCCTATTTTACTGTATTTTTCAGAAACATAATTAATTGAAAGTCTGCCCTTTTCTTCGCTGTCATAGATAAGCTTTAAATCAATATCTACAAGCTTACCATTAATTTTTGCAGGAACTACAAAATGATTTTTCTTAGCCATTCCATTGATAATTCCTGTAATACCTGACATTCTCTTTAGAGTAATAAACTCTAAAGAATTGGTCTTGTCATTGCTTGCATTCTCAACATACTCTTTAACCTTATTATCTATTTTTTCATATGCTTCTTTAAGGTTCTTTCCTTCTTCTAAGGCTTCATTTATAAGCTCATAATCTGTTACATTAGCAAGCTTTTCAAATATTTTTTTATTCTTAATATCATAAGCCGCATACAAATTGTTAATTGTTACTGCCTGCTCATTATCTGTAAGAATCCTAATAATATCTGTTTCCATATCCTTTGCTTTTGCCAAATTGTTAAGTTGTTCTCTATAATATTCCTCATTTATAGAAGAAGCATCATATTCTTCTAACTCATCTGCTAAAAGTTCAAGATTACGGTTCATAAGATTATCTGTACCTGATAAAGTATCAACATTGATATTTTCTCTTACTCTTGTAAATAATTTCCTATAAAATGCTGTATCTGCGGAGGTTCTAAATTCTTTTTCATCAGTAAGAGATATATCCATACCTTTATCTTTCATACTCTGATACATAGCCATAAGATTTTCTAAAGTAAAGTCCCCACCCTGCTTAATAAGTGCTCCAATAGCATTCATTGAATCAGATTTAAGGCTGTTAAACATCTTATATATACCAATGTAATCATTTCTTTCTTCCGGTGTAAGACTGTCATTTTTATCAAGCTCATATAAAAATTGGCTAAATTTCTTACCCTTTGTTTCAATTCCCAAATCCTCAATATAATCATTAAGCTCGGAAATCTCAACATCCATAGGATTTTTCTTATCTCTTACAATAGAAAGGGCAACTTCCGGTGTCATATTTTCAAAGAGATTATTAAGCATGCTGTCCATATTTTTAACCTGCATAATATTCTCTATTGACATCTCCATCTCATTGTAAGCAAGCACCGATACAGCTCTTACATTAGCTTTTGATTTTACCATGTTTAGCTCTGCAAGAATTGCATCTACACTATTATCAACAGCCTTTTGAACTGAATCCTTAAGGTCTGGCCTAACCTCTGTACGCATAGTCTCATATGCTGCAGCGGCTAATTTTAATCTAACCTGCTTACCTGCCTGTAAAAGTTCATTTCCTGTAGCAGAAAATACTTCTTTAACAGCACCTATAGCATACACAGGCATCTGCGCTAATTGTGAAAATGATTGTCTTAATTCTAAAGATTTATCAACTTCTTCATAAGAAGCCTTATATTCTGCCATTTCAAGCTCTTTTAAGTTTTCTACCAAATTAGAAAGTTCTTCAACATCTATATCAATGCCCTTTTCAATAAGTGCCATAGCCGACTTTGAAGTCATCATAAGTCTTGTTTCTTCTAATTTGCGATAGTAAGAAATGCTTATCTCATTATTCTTATCTATCTCAATGGCTCTTACACTTATCTCCTGAACTCGTCTGATACTTAAAATATTAAATGGCTCACCAGACTTAGCAATAGCTGCTACATCTTCAAAACTGGCACTATTAAGCGTTTTAATTGCATCGGCAGCCTTCTTTGCGGCACTTCTTTCTTCTGTCATAAGTGCCTTCGTAGCTCCGCCATTATATTTTAGGGCATCTACTAACAAATCAAGAGCTTCATCCTCTGTATATTCACACTTAACAGTCTCTAACACATCATATCTTTCAATATTTTTAATAGTTAAGTCTATGTCATTAGCATACAACCATTTTGCTGTATCCATACCCTTATCAACATTGGCATATTGATTGTCTTTAAGCATATTTTCAACCTGAGTTTTAATAGTCTCAAAGCCCTGTCCCTTATCTGCCTTAACAGCATAATTGTTAGCACTGTGAACTGCTTTATATACATTGTCCACATCGGCACTAAGTTCATTCTTAATAAGATATGCCTTAGCTTGCGCTGTAACTTCCTTGATAGAATCTAAATTCTCCTTTGCAGTCATAACATCTTTTACATTATCCTTAGTCACAGGCAAAGCCGCACTGTTAAGTTTATTAATTACAGACATTGCAAGACTTGTACTTCCTACAACCTCCTTGATAGCCTCAACATCAATATCGCCAAATGGAATATAATTCTCGCAATAGGTTGCAAGCATAATCTTAATCTCTTCAACAACCGAAACCATCTTATCCACTTCGATATCATTAATATCTTCTGATTCACTTATAGCTTCTGCATCCATTGTACTAAGCTTATTAAAAAGAGTAGTAAGATTAGCCTTTGCAAGCTCTGCCTTTGCCTTTAAATTCTCTTCTAAGGCAGCAACTGTATCGCTGCCTGAAACTATTAAACCTTTATTAACACTAGTTGACGACATTGCACCATTCCCTTGGTCAACATCCTCAAATATCTTCATCATATCTGTACTATTACTAACTGTATCCGTCCTTGTACTCAAATCAGTAAACACATAACCTTCTGTTTTATTTGTAACGTTACTGATAATCATAAAAATCTGTCCCTTCTTACGAGTGTTTGTACATAGTATTTCGGCACATTTTACATTTTATTTAATGCATCTTTTCAAATATTCTTATTCCAAAGCCTGAAAGGTCCAATTTTATGCTGCCATTATCAGTCATATAAATAGTATTATTATATCCATTTTCATCAAAAATCAGCTCATATTCCCCATCATATCCAAGCTTTACTTCATAATCCGTTCTTTTTACCGGCGTAAAATTAAGAACAAAAATAAGCTCCTTACTCTTATCCTTACTACGTCTTATAAATGAAAAAATGCTTCTGTCACAGTCATCTGCATCAATCCACAAAAAGCCACTTTGGTAAATATCAGCCTCATAAAGAGCCTTATGTTCTCTATAAAATCCAATCAAATCCTTCATAAAATTATGAAGCTCACTGTGATAATCCTCATTTAAAAGATACCATTCTAAGCTTTTACTTTCATCCCATTCCTTTAACTGACCAAAATCCTGCCCCATAAATAAAAGCTTTTTGCCTGGATGTCCCACCATAAATGCGTAAGCAAGCTTTAAATTAGCAAATTTATCCTCATAAGAACCCGGCATCTTATTTAACATAGAGCGTTTTAAATGTACAACCTCGTCATGAGAAAGAACCAGTATAAATCTTTCACTATAAGCATACATAAGACCAAAGGTCATTAAATTGTGATTATATTTTCTATATATAGGGTCAAGCTTCATATATGAAAGAAAATCGTGCATCCAACCCATATTCCACTTATATGTAAAACCAAGAGACTCCTTGTTATTAACATCTCCACTTACCTTAGGCCATGCCGTAGATTCTTCTGCAATAACAATAGCACGCTTACATTTATCATTTACAGTCTTATTAAGCTTCTTTAAAAATTCCACAGCCTCCAAATTAGTATTTTCTCCATATATATTAGGCTGCCATTCCCCATTTTCTCTGCCATAATCAAGATAAAGCATAGATGCCACCGCATCCACCCTTATACCATCAAGATGATATTTCAAAATCCAGAAAAGGGCACTATCCACTAAAAAATCCCTAACTTCTTCTCTGCCGTAATCAAATACCTTTGTTCCCCATTGAGGATGCTCAGACATTCTCCTATCCTCATATTCATAAAGAGCCCTTCCATCAAATTCCATAAGACCATGCTCATCCTTTGGAAAATGAGCCGGCACCCAGTCAAGTATTACACCAATGCCATTTTTATGCATATAATCAACAAAATACATAAAATCCTTAGGGCTTCCATACCTTTTTGTAGGTGCATAATATCCAGTTACCTGATACCCCCATGAACCATCAAATGGATGCTCTAAAAGCCCTATAATCTCGATATGTGTATATCCCATATCCTTTACATAACCACACAAAACAGGTGCAAGCTCCCTGTATCCATAAAAGCCATTACCGTCATTTTCCACTTTCTTTCGCCACGAACCCAAATGAACCTCATATATAAACATAGGACTTTCCAGATGATTTTCATTTTCCTTAGCTAAAAGCCACCCTTCATCCTGCCACGAAAAGTCTTCAATATCAGCAATTATGGAAGCCGTATCCGGTCTTAGCTCACTTTCAAAGCCAACCGGATCCGCCTTATAAATTTCCCTATAATCCCAAGTGGTAATAAGATATTTGTATTTGTCTCCAACCTTTGCATTAGGGACAAATACTTCATACACTCCATTTTCAGCCTTATCCATAGGATTAGCCATTTTATTCCATCCGTTAAAATCTCCTACTACACTTACCTCAACCGCATTTGGCGCCCACACACAAAAACAGGTTCCTAAAACTCCATTATTTCTTACTATATGCGCGCCAAACCTTTCATATATTCTCTCTTTCATAAAAACCTCTTTTAATCATAGTGTTATTTATCATATTTTAGCATTATATGACGAAAAATTCTATTGTGATTTATGCTATTCATTTTCCATATATTGTGTTATAATGTGTTAGATTACAAACGAAATATTATTTAGGAGTGCAGTTATGATTTATTATCTTATTAGCGATCAGTATATTAACATTATAACTTTTATAAGTATTATTGTTTCCTTTCTATCGACTTGCTTAGCCATCTCATTTTTCCAGAAGCTCTTACCTAGAGACGGAGGGCGTGCCTTTGCCGTTAACGGAAGCAAATCCGTTGGTAAGCCAAGAGGCGCAGGAATAATATTTATAATAACATTTTCATTGAACATACTTATTTTTGTACCATTTAAAAATGAAATTCTCATTTACTTAATATTAGTGTTTGCAGCTATGCTAAGTGGCTACCTTGATGATAGTGCATCTACACCTTGGGGTGAATTAAAAAAAGGTCTTATCGACCTTGTAATTGCTATAATGACAGCTGTTACTTATCTCAACTTTAACACTAATACAATTAATGTTCCATTTACAGATTTGAGTTTAACACTTCATCCAATTTTATTTGGCGTACTTATTGTTATCTTAGTGTGGGCCAGCATTAATGTTACTAACTGTTCTGACGGTGTTGACGGTTTATGTGGCACATTGTCCATCGTAACAATCCTTACATTCTATTGTATCAGCAATCAGTTAGGTGAAGCCTCAGACTTAGAGGCTAACCATATGATGCTTATTATGGCAATATGCATACTTGCTTATCTTTGGTTTAACGCCTCTCCAAGTAAGCTTTTAATGGGCGATGCAGGCTCTCGTGCCATTGGTCTTTTCATAGCCATATGCGCCCTTAAATCCCAAAACCCAATACTCTACCTTTTAGCAGGCTTAATGCTCATAATTGATGGTGGTTTGGGTCTTGTAAAGGTAAGTTTAATCCGAGTGTTCAAGATAAATATTATGAAAAATATAAGAACACCTATCCACGACCATGTCCGCAAAAACAAGAACTGGTCCGATGCACAGGTAGTATTTAGATTTGCTATATTACAGATAATAATTTCACTTGCAACAGTGGGATTTCATTAAAATAACGAGGCATTGCCTCGTTATTTTTTTACTGTTTTATTTTGAAAAAAATAACAATAATAGCATTAATAGTAGTTATGGATTAGGAAATTATGACATAAATAGATGATGAAAGTGCCTCCACCATAAAAAATCGTGGAGGCACTTTTATTTACTCCCTCTTTAATATCTCGTTATACTCTACAATGCTCATATCTAACTCCTCACATTTATCTATAATTCCAAGCTGAACTCTTGTATTTTGTATATAAGTTTTCTTAAAGAAAAGATAAATCGGTGTTTCTACAAGAATAAGCAATACACCCATTGAAAGCCCATCTTTAAGGGAATTTGTAACAATTTCCACCACTATGGTACCACCTATAATCACGATAAAGATAAGGCCCATCCATTTAGAGAAGAATTCCATTTTTTTGCCGTCCTTACGAATAACTTTAGCAAATTCCTCTTTAGAAAGCTCTTGTTTCTTTTTTCTGAGCTGTCTTTTGTTAAGTCTTTTATATCTACTAACCATACCCGAAGCTATTGATTTTTCGAGGTATTTATCTGAGATTTCCTCATTGAATTCTTTTTTAACCTGCTTTTCTTCCTTGTCATATGAAGCTAATTTTCCCGTTGCTTTATAACGTTTTAATGTAGTTATTAACAAATATATTACGATGTATGCACCTGATACTACAACAAATGGCCATGTTAAAAGCTTAATCTCAAAGCCTGCTAAAAGATTTGCTCCTGCAATTATACACCCAATCCATACGGCAACTATACCAAAATAATATACATACGGTTTGATTTTTTTCTTAAAAATTAATGGTTTTACTGTAACACTAAAGATTACATCTAAAACAACAGCCAACGCAATACCAAAAATATACGGTGTCATATCAGAGGTTGCAGTAAGAATATTCTTCTGTCCACCGTTAAAGATAAATAAATCCAACAAACTAAATATTAGTAACACCTTTGATATACTAAACAGCCTTTTTGCAATATCCACAAATACATTTTTCTCTTCATCTGTAAAATATTCTTTGCAAAACGCTTCTAAATCTTCACCTACAATCTTTTCCACTGGCTTTTCGTCATGCTGAGCCTCTATAAGTAAATCATATAAATTCATCATTCTGTCTTCAGCTATTTTTTCATCAATTCCATTAAAGGAAATATATAAATCCGCTTTTTCAAAAGCTACCTTGTAATCACCTTTTAGCTGTGAAGCCATTTCAATAATATTAATCATTTTTTTCCTCCATACTGATAATTAAATCCACACTATTCATAATTCTTTTGTAATTTTGCTTAAATTGCTCCAAGTACTGCCGCCCCGTATCCGTAATCGTATAATATTTGCGAATTGGACCTAAGGGTGATTTAGCTTTTCTACAGGATATATAACCATTTTTATCAAGACGCGTTATAACAGGATACAAGGTGCCTTCGCCAAGTGTTGAAAAACCTGCTTCTTCTAATCTGGCTAATATCTCATAACCATAGGTTTCCCCACAAGCTATAATACCCAAAACGCAGCCTTCAAGTATACCTTTCATCAATTGTGTATCATCCATAATATCCTCCTTTTTTCGAGTATAATCGACTTTGACTAACAGAATTTGTGGCTCTGTCACAAATTCCTAATTAACTTACGCTAGCAAGTTATATGTTATCAGACTGGCAAAGTCGTATATCCTCCTTTTTCGAGTATAATGACTTGCAAGCAAGTCATTTACGAGAAAGTCCAGCTACTTTGTATTATCAAGTAGCTTTCATGAATATAAAATAACATAGCTACTTTGTATTGTCAAGTAGCCATGTTAAATATTTTTTTATTTTACACTTATTAGCTTTATTCTATACGAAATATATTGAATTAAAGTCACAGGTATTGCTGTAAGTGGACTCCACAGATTCTCCTTAAATGCCTCTATTACGCACATTCTGCATATCTGACTTTTAGACATACCAATTTTATTAAATACTTCAAATTGCTTTTTACGGTTTATAAATCTGTTTTGAACAAGCATCAGAGCTACTATTAAATTGACCGCTATGGTTAACAATATGGTTGCTCCATTTTGCATAAGAGCTGTTATCAGCTGAGTTTGCAACATATTTTTCTTGGCGTAAAAACTCTCTGTTAATATATTATTTACGCTACAGTACGACTTTAAGACATTTTCTGTTGCAAGCATTACTGCGCTATCATCAAAGGTGGCCTGGAAATGTGTGTAATTTAATTCTGTTATTCGTTCCTTCTTGCTATACCACTTGTCTGCCAGTTCGTTTTCTTTTATCATTAGAGTTTCTGCCATATTTAAAGACGCAATAACTGTGTAATGACAAGGTTCTTCTAATATATCCGCAAACTCTTCTCTAATAGCATCATCTACATAAATGACTGCTGCCACCTGAGGTTCGAAAACTGGTTCCATGGTTGTTCTAAATATGCCTTCCTCATATGTATCCTTTTTTAAGGTTCCATTATAAAGTTTCATATAATGAAGAGTTTTGCCAGGTTTTATGGTATCATCATACATCTTGGTTATCGGATTTTTTTCGATTAGTACTATAACCTGATTACCTGCGCTATAAGCCTCATAGTCTCTATATTCTGCAGGTATATATTTTTCGAATCTTTCATAGAAGCTTTTTTCTGGTGTATCATATCTGGTTCCAAAAAGGTATTTTGAATTTTTACCGGCTTTCATTCCATTTTTATACCAGTCGTTTCTTCCCATTTTTACCAAGTCAAGACCATCCCAGCTTAGATTTCTTGAGGTTTCCCATATCCACCACTTTGTCTTTCGTATTCCCGGTGTATTATCAATTCTTTCCTTAATATCTGTACTTATTCCTTCCGATATAGTATTAGAGCCTAAAAATAAATATTCATCACAGTACCAATATTGAGCATAAAATGTTTCTGGTTTTCCTGCTGCCAAATATTCTTCATAGGACATAGTATCTATTCTAGAAGCGTAAAGAGTTTTAAAAAAATCGCCTGCCGGCTTTTCGTCTAATTCTTCTATCGTATACTTACTAAAAAATCCGATTTCATAGGAATTATCATAATCACCTTTTATTGCTCCTGCCATATCATAACCACTTGCATTTTCTAAAAGTGCTTTATAAGCAGAATTAATATTAATAAAACTTCCTATAATAATTAAGGTAACACAAAGACCAAATATTCTTACTCCAAGTCGTGGAATTATGCCCTCCGTCTTTGAGAATCTGCTCTGTGCCTTTAAAACCGTATGTTTTTCGTTAATTCTGCGTTTTTCCATTTTTTTGTTATCTTCGCTTACATATACACGAACTTTGTTTTTCTTCTTAGGCAATATGCCTTTTATAAATATTACCAACTCAACTAAATATCCTGACAATAAGCCAACTACAATTCCTATGGCACTTCTTATGTACACGCTTTTACTTACTGCATAAAAGCTCACATTTAAATAGTTTTCTGCCTTTGAAGCTATAAAATCACCTATCAATATTGCAGTAAATATTCCCACAATACCAAATAGCACTATCATAAATGCATACTCAAAGTTTTGTATAACCTTAAGCTGCACTCTTGAAGCTCCTATTTTCTTCATTTTGTCATTAAAGTCTTTACGGGTATTACGATAATCCGTAACCTTATATACAAGCACTGCTATACCTATACACATAACTGCTATATACATATAATTATATACAAATTCGGAACCCCACAGCTTGTAATCATACACACTGCTATTGTAAGTAATGTCTTTATATTTTTCTTTTAAGCTTTCAAAATATGCCTTACTATCATCTGGCTTTAGCTGCTCTTTAATACCGTACGCATATAAATTTGACTTGCCACTATACTCTATTGCATTATAAGCTTCCTCGTTTATAATTCCTCTTGGCATCTTACTACCCTTTACCCAAAGTGATGTATAATCATCCGTTATACCACATAGAGTAAATGTAATATATATCATGTCTTCGTTATCTTTAGAATAGTTTTCACAATATCCTATAGTTATCTGGTTTCCTATTTTTGTATCATATCCGCCTTCTTTTAGAGCAGAATATTCCATAACAATTTCATTTGAGTTACTTGGCCATTTACCTTCCTTAAGCTTTAAATTGCCCAATGCAATAAAATCTTCTGACATATATCCTAGCTGACCAAAAGTATATGTACCTGTTGCATCATACATTTCTACACTTTTTGAAGCCTTAACAGGTTTACCTAAATTATCTTCCTGTAAAAGTATGTTGCTTGGCTCTAAAAATGTGTCTTCCATTATGTACCATGCACCAAATTTTTCTTTGTTAATAGCATTTTGCATATTGTACATATTATCTCTGAAAACAGCTGTAGCAGTGACAAAAAGCATAACAAGAAATATTGTAAAGCAGGTATTGGCAACTTTCTTATAGCGCCTGAAAAAGCCTTTTATCATAAGTATTGATGTTCTAAAATTCATTAGCTAATCACCCCATCCACTATGGTAATTATACGCTTAGCATATTCTGACATTTGTTTATCATGGGTTACCATTACTATTGTTTGATTATATTTTTCAGATGCCATAGTAAGTATTTTTGCAACGCCTTCTGCGCTTGCTGCATCTAAATTACCTGTCGGTTCATCAGCAAATATAATAGCCGGCTCTGAATAAAGCGCTCTTGCTATCGATACCCTCTGTTGTTCCCCACCAGACATCTGGTGGGGATATTTATTTATGCAATAATCAATCTCTAAATCTTTTAGTATTTGTGTAACCCTATCTTTATCCGGCTTTTTACCATCTAAAATACAAGGCATAATAATATTTTCGTAAGTCGTAAATTCAGGTAAAAGAGAATAATCCTGATATACATAACCAATCTTATTACGTCTGAATTTTGCCAGCTTACGGTCTTTAAAGCCATTGATATTTTCACCGTCAATATAGACTTCTCCTGTATCAGGTTTGTCCATTCCCGCAAGAATTCTAAGAAGTGTAGATTTGCCCGAGCCACTTTTTCCTATAATAGCTACAAACTCACCCTTTTCAATATTTACACTACATTCTTTTAGAGCCGGCGTTTCAATTTTTCCATTAACATATGTTCTTGATATATTTTTTGCTTCTAATATACTCATATATTTCTCCTATTACTGTGCATTTGCAGCTTTTAAAACCATTTCAATATAGTTTCCATAAGTATTTTCGTATTTTGTCATTGCTTCATCATATGTCATCTTTCCTGTTACAATGTCGGAAATTAACCCTTCTCTAAAAAGCATTATTTCTTCGTCTTTATCTACTCCTGCAAGATATTCTCTTTCATAACGGCCATCGTCCTCTAAAATTTTAAGTGCATCTATTTCCGCCTGTGGAACTAAAGCTGTAGCAGCTGATAATGCAGGATTACAGCCATCCTTGAAAGTAGAAATACTAAGCTCATCTTTTATAAGAGTTCCTTCATTGAAAAGACCTATGTCATTCTTTAAGAAATGGAATTCACCTTCTAAAAAGCTATATTCAGTGTTCAAAACTTTAATTTTTTCTTTCTTTACGCTCCACTGCTTATTCTCAACACCATATGTCCAGATAGTCTGAATCTTGTCTCCGTCAAACATTGGCTCAACAAAATACTTAAAAATTCCTTCCGGATTGTTTGCCTTCGCTGAAATCGCAATCACATAGCTATTTTTTTCAACATAACCGCCAACCTCATCGATAGCATTTATTAGTGTAAATCTTGAATCAGCCACGCCTGCTTCCTTTAACTTTTCAGAAAATCTTACAGCCCATGTGCCTGCCCAATATGTCATTACTCCATGTTCCTCATTAATAATGCCTTCTCTACATTCTACAGTATTATTATTTTTTGTATCGTTATCGAAAAGACCGTCATCATATGCGTTTTTAAGTCTTTCAATAGCAGCTTTCATAGCTTCTTGTGTAAAACCGTCTACCCATTTACCTTCATCATTTTTATAAAATGTTGGATATGCATCCTGATAAAACTCTGGTAAATAATTAGTATATGGTGCCTCTGTGGAAATAAATCCCGGTGCTGTAAGCGGTGCCACATTGTATTTATTTCTAAATGTCACTAACATATTGTAATATTCTTCATAATTAGTAGGTACTGATAAATTACATTCCTCTAACCACTTTGTTCTTACATATGTAACGCAGCCGTTTCCCCTTTGATAAGGAATACCATATAACTTTTCGCCTACATAGCTGTTAGCAATATACTTATTACCTACGGCTGTAATTCTTTTGCTTGCCTTAGTATCTGAATTTGTCCAAGCATCTGCCATATCCCATAAATACCCTTCTTCACTATATTCCTTATAGTGCTTTGGATCTAATATCATTACATCCGGTGCTTTATCATTTAAAAAAGCTGTACCTAAAATATCATAATAATCATTATGAGCATACTCCATATAGCTTACTTCGATTCCAAGCTCCTGAGATAGTGCCTCCACAAAATCATCCTTAGCCGCTTTTTCCCCAACGGAAATTGTCGGACTCCACAATAATGTAATACTTTCCGGCTTTTCAATTGCCACCTCTTGTGTCTCATTACCTGATGTAGTTCCTTTAGTATTTTCCTCGCTGTTTACTGTTGCCTGATTAGTCTTCCTACATCCAACAGAACAAACTATCATCAGCACACACATTAAAACTACAATAATTCTTTTCATAATAACCTCCATTCTGAAGCGATATGTCGCTTCGACCTCCAATAAGTTTTGTTACACTTTAATTGTATTAAAGTAAATTTTAAGATTCAAGTATGCATACCTTAAGGTTTCTTTGAGAAATTATTAAGATTTCTTTAAGGTCATATTTTTTCTTAAAAATGGCATACTATTCTTGATTATATTAATGATAAATGGAGCTTTTATGAATCTATATTTATTTACCTTTATCTTCAATATGGCTTCAATTATAGGATGGTGTATTGAAATTGTATATCGCCGTTTTTTTGCCCCTTCTAGGAAATGGTACAACCCTGGATTTTCAAAAGGTCCCTATCTTCCTATGTATGGTTTTGGTGCCGGAATATTATATTTTTCTTCCATCTTTATTAAAAACAAATTGTATTTTGTTGTATTTACGGCTTTTTTACTTACTGGACTTGAATATATAACTGGACTTATCTTTATAAAAAAATATAAGCAAAATCTATGGGATTACTCTCACAATTTTGCCAACGTTAATGGTCTTATATGCCCTTTATACTCTTCATTTTGGATAATACTAAGTAGTATTTATTGTTATTTTTTGCATCCTCTTATTATGGATTATTCTAAAATATTTTTACAAAATACATTATTAAAAATATCAAGTTTATGCTTATTTATAGCTATTAGCTGTGATTTTTTCCTTTCGCTCTTTAGAGTTTATAACTCTAAATAACTATCTTTATATTGTGCAAAAAGGAGCAGATTGTAATCTGCTCCTGGTCGTATATGTTTAATATCTACTTTATTTTCTGGACATTCAAATGTTTTTATAGTTCACAGATTTTCATCTAATAAACTACTCTTGTTTTTTTGTATCCTTACAAATAGCTAAAATACCTATTAGCATAATACAAGCTGCCCCTATAGCTTCATAAGTATCCAGGTAGGCATTTATAAATATTGCACATAAGCATAATACTATTATAATAATATTTATGATTTTATTTTTCATAGGCTTTCTCTATTACTTATAAATATATTAAATTATTTTGTTTTTTGATGCAATTGTCTTTTCCTGATTTTTAGATAACGAACTTATTCCAGTGCACATAGCATTGAACTTAAGAGGTCCTGTCATTCTAATTTTAACACCATAACCATCATCATAACGCGCGATAATACCAGCAAATAATTTTATAAATTTTTCAGCTGTTCCATACGTAGCCAAGCCTACCCATAAGCCAGCTATTTTTTGTCCAGCAGTGAATAATTGACGTTCTTTATGTGTAAGATATATATTAAAACCCCACCATTTGTTTTCAATACACCAACCACCTTCCACATAAGTCATTTCATCTTCGCTCATTACAGCGTAATTGCTTGGCATAACCAAAGCTCCTTCATAACACATTTCCATCCTTGTGTTCCTCCTTAATAATATTTTTTTCTTCATGTCGTTTGCAACCAACATAAAATATATGTAAAAATTTTTACAAGCACATTTAACTAGTTACACATTATGTATAACTCATAACAGCATACTATGTACCATTACAAGTAACTATAGCTTTATGTTTTTACTTTATATTGCTATATATCCGCCAACTTACAATACTCTTTTCCATAAATAATCACTTGAGCATATCCAATTATTATTAATATAGCTATGTAACTACTAATCAATATTGGAAGTTCACAAAAATACAACATAACAATATCAACAATCGCAAAAATACCAAACAATACCACAATTATCCAAAATACCTTTTTGAAGTATTTTAGTTCTACTATCCATTGTATCCTCTCTCGATCAATCTTTCTATAAATGTCTTTAACATGAAACATATATGTAAAAAAATAATACAACAATAGAGCTATTAATACTAGTAATGAAACTAATTTAAAGTGTCGATAATAACAAAATTCAACTAAAACCATAATGCTACTTATTATAAGCCATAGTTTTATATGATTTATGGTTTTCTTCTTGTTTAACAAGAAAATATTTAAATAATATGGTAAAAAGAAATACAAGCCAATTGAAAGTAAAATCATTATTTCCATAATACAATCACCAAAACCAGTATCGCTTCTTGACTACAATATACGCAATACCACCACCTGTTATTATTACTGCTACTGCGATAAGTGCATATGCGACCCAACCTGTTCCAATCGCAATTTTTTTATCTGTTATCATATAACTTCCGGAACTTGAAAGCACCATTTCTTTTGTTCCATCTATATCAAGCAGCTCATATTTCTTTCTCTCTTGATTGTAAATATATACATATTTTCCGTAGTCTTCATCAAAGGAAACTGTTATATTGCCGCATAAAGGCTTGCAATCATTAATTACAAATGTTGTGCCATTGGTATCTTTTTTTAATCCAATATCGGTATATAGCTCATTTTCATAATTAACTATATTCTTTCCATCAACTGATATTTTGTAACCATTTCCCTTTATACTAAGTGTCTGCTTGTTATTATATATGTCATATAGCCAGTCGGAAGTTATTAATTTTGTGTCATCTACACTAACTTCATAATCATATTTTGTATCAAACTTATCGGTTTTAATATTTTCATCATTGTCAGATTGGTTATGTGAATCCATATTTACAATAACTGTTACAGCAGTCTGATAATCGCCATTACTTACAATGACTGACGTAGTACCTACATTAAGTCCTGTTATATTACCTGCTGAAGATACCTCGGCCACATTTTTGTCATCTACCTTATATGAAATAATCTGATTAGCTTCATCGGGAATCGCCATTGTGGTTAACTTATACGATTCGCCCACCTTTAACACTACACATACTTTATCTACTTTTATCCCAACCGTGCCAACCTTTACTTCTATAGGTAATTCCTTAGTAACACTTCCAGCAGATACATATATGGTTACATTTCCCTTTGCTACAGCTTTTACTTCTCCACTAGAATTAACCGTTGCCACATTGGGATTAGATGACTTATATTGTATAACCGAATCTTGTGCATCAATAGGTAATACTGTAGCTGTTATAGTCTGAGAAGTTCCAACATCCATCTTTTTCTCATATTCTGATATTTCAATATCTGCTACTTGTACTGTTTCATAAATACCATCATTAGCCTTTACGTTCGTAACATCTTGCATTAACAAAATGCTCAACAGCACACTAGCACAAATATATATATTAATTTTAATTATTTTCTTAATCATATTACTTCACCTTAAACCCAAGTTTCTCCAATACATAGTTAAGATATGTAACTTTATCATACTGAATTCTAACCTGTGCCGTCATCCCATTTACAATATCTACCTTATCTCCCGAATTACTTATCAAATATTCATTGTCAAGTTCAACAAGCACCTTAAATGCCTGATAATAACTACCATCTTGATTTTGTCTAGATGTAACATTACTATCTATAGACTTTACTTTACCACTGGCTGTTCCATATACCATCTGTGAAAGACCATCTATTACAATCTGTACTGTATCCCCTTCATTCATACGAGCCCTATCTGCTGTAGATACATAGGTTTCAATAACTTTATCAGTATTTTCCGGCATTATTATAGCTACTAGGGTTGTTGTCTGTACAACCATTCCACTTTTATAATTTTCCACTAAATGTAGTACACCTGAAGCAGTTGCTTTTACACCATATGCCCCTTGTCCACTCTCAATGGCTAACAATTGTGCATCAATAGATGCCATTTGTAGCTGGGCTTCTTTCTTTGCACTTTCCGCTGATTGAATCGCAGTATAATATATCTCTGCAATTTTATTCTCATTCTTTATTAATTCTGCCTCAATCTGTTCATCAGTGTAACCATACATTTTATACATGCCTGCATCTACTGTATTTTGTTCAATCTGTGACTTATATCGTTCATATGTACTGTAATATAACTCATCCTCCGAGCTTGTCGCATCAAAATAATTCTTATCATCTTTTATAGACTTTACTAAAAGTTCATATTTCTCTGCTTGTTTGACATATGAATCTCTAGTTACAACCAGCTGTTGCTTTTGCAAATCATAATCCGTGCTCTTTATTGTAAAAAGTAAATCGCCTTCTTTAACAATCGCCCCTTCCACAAGATTACATTCTGCAATCTGACCTGTATATGTACTCATAACATAATTGGATTCTGTATTGATTACTGTTCCCTGTGCTTTTATTGTATAAACCTTAGATACTTTCATACTAAATGCTAGAGCTAGTAATAAAAACACTGCTACTATAACTATTAACACATATCCAAATGCTGGTGGATTCTTGTCAAACATCAAACGGCTATCCTTAAGTTCTGCCATTGTCTTAATTCTTTTTTTCATATTTTTATATCCTTTATTAATCTGCTCTTCCTATAAATACATCCGCAGTCATAATATCCTCTTCTTCATTATGAGACACAAATATTGTATAATTAAAATCACTTAATTTTATATCA
The DNA here is from genome assembly GCA_045543455.1 of Lachnospiraceae bacterium. Taxonomy (GTDB): domain Bacteria; phylum Bacillota; class Clostridia; order Lachnospirales; family Lachnospiraceae; genus SIG291. The sequence continues at coordinate 24,441 of JAZQMK010000082.1, read as the reverse complement.
TTCTCAAATGCCTCAATGTTAATCTTGTCATATGCAAACTTTAACTTACCTTCTGGTCCTATGTACCTGCAATACAATGCATCAGGCACTCTTATAACAGATTCCATATAATATGGTGCCTCTACATTGTATATAAAATTATTACACTGTAGCATCATAACTATTTCAATATCAAGTTCTCCTGCATCGTTCATAAATGTTCTTGAATACTGAATAAGGGGACCTACCTGAGTCGCACCCTTTACCTTTATATATGACTGCATCTGCTCAATGGCAACATTAAAGTCAAATTGTTCATCACTTATTATAAGCTTGTACTTTAACACGTTAGTTAACTTTAACACCTTGCTAGGGTGGAATTGTAACTTATTCATAACTGTTCTCCTTTATTATTTGTTTTTTCACATACCCAATGCCAGTGCAGACAAAAATATCAATAATTATTAAATACATACAATGTATATTTCCAACAAATTTTAGTAAGATAAGATTAACAACTATCAATACTAAAATATTCATAATATATGACCATATCTTTTTCATTCTCAAAAGTCCTTCTTTCTATATTATATTAATTATGATAGTACTTGGAATTATGCGGATCTCAAGATTATTTGAAATCCGCATAATAAAGAATTAATATTTGGCAACTATTCTGCATTAACCGAATACAACTCAAACATCTTATTAGAATTATTCAAAAATGGAATAATACCTACTGCAATAATTAAATAAGGGATAAATATAATTGTATGTTTTTCAGGCGAAATGATTGCACTATAAACATTACTGTATGCATCAAATAAACAACCTATTGAAAATACAATTGTCTCTGATAATGTTTTTAACACCACTACTATTGACTTATTATAAAACCACATATTTTTAATCATAATAGACAAAACCAAAAGAGCATTTACCACTATATAGGAAACTATCATCTGCATAAGTCCCACTTTTAGTACTTTCATAATTAACGGCAAAATAAAACATTCTGTTGCATATAACCATATACAAATCACAATCATAGTTACAGCTCTAGCCTTATATTTATTTTCAGTACTATTACTACTCATCAAATCATCCACTATCTTATCGCTATCTACAATTACTTCCTTTTTAGATATTTTTCCTGAACTCATCTGTTCTAATTTAAAACATAGCAATAATACAAATGCATCCATTACAACTTCTAATACAAACGCTATTTCTTTTACACCTTGCTCTAGTTCTGATTTACACAAATAAGAACATAGCATTACAAAAAATAACAATATCCATATTATATACGTAAAAAGCCTATTATATTTTTGTTTATTATCATAGTATTTAGAAGCATAAATACACCCTATTGCTACCGCAATATATGGCAAGAATTCACCTAAAATAAACACATTTATCTGTAATAAACTGTAAGTTAGCATTAAAACTAATGCAATAATTATACCAATAATTCTACTCATATCAACATCCACCGTTAACAAACCGATACATCAAAGCCATATGGCACTCCAAAAAATGTTTTTTTGACGCTTATATCAATACCTTTACCTTGAATCAATGCATCTGCAATATCCCAACCAATACCTAAAATAGCTCCAACACCTATAACGCCAATTGCAACTCCCAAAACCTTAGAAATCGCACCCAATTTAAGTGCTATCTTTGCAACTCCTGCAGCTAAAATTGTATATATTTTGTATACTCCAAGTGCATACAATGTAGTTCCAATAGGATTAAACGCTGCACACATAAAGCATGCATATGTAATATCTTTTATCATTTTATTAGAAATATACAAACCGCCTTCCACATAAGTCATTTCATCTTCGCTCATTACAGCGTAACTGCTTGGCATAACCAAAGCGCCATCATAACACATTTCCATTCTTGTGTTGTGTCTAATGACACAACAAATTTATATAGTTACTTATATGCATATACGTATATAGCTAAAGCAATGACTAAAACAAGCATAAAAACATACGTCCCCAACATTAAGCCTATATATTTTTTAAATTTTTTATATGATGTTTCATCGCAACTGTTATCATAATTAATCTGTTTTTCTGCTATATTTCCAAACACTAAGGCAATACACAGTAAAATGCCCATAATGCCATATGATATAACCGCTATTTTTTCCATATCAATTTCACCTTCATATATTATTAAAACATAACTACAGCATTACTTGGGTCTTTATCAAATCTATTTAATGCCCACACAATTCCATCTCCTAGTGACATATCACATATAACCGAGATTAAATTTGCTATTCCAGATATCACTGCATCAGCTATACAAATCTTTGCATACTTTACAGCTAAACTTGTAGCACACACCATTAATCCTTTTGCATTCCTTTTTGCTATTGCTTTAAGCAATCCTGCGCCTGACCAAATGCCAACAGCTAACGCAATTACACCTGCAAACACATCAATACACTTTGCTAATGTGCTAGATTTAATAGCAAAACCTCCTTCCACATAAGTCATTTCATCTTCGCTCATTACAGCGTAACTGCTTGGCATAACCAAAGCGCCATCATAACACATTTCCATTCTTGTGTTCCTCCTTAATAATAATTTTTCTTTTCATGTCGTTTGCAACCAACATAAAATATATGTAAAAATTTTTACAAGCACATTTAACTAGTTACACTTTACGTATAACTCATAACAGCATCTGTGTCTTCCTCCACATTCTCTGTGAAATCAAGCTCAGATTGTTCTTCTTTCACAACAAAATTACCTTGTTGCATTTCCCATAATCTATAGTACTCACCTTGCTTTGCAAGTAATTCATCATGAGTTCCCTGCTCTGCAATCTCTCCATTGTTAAGAACTATAATTACATCACACATTTTTATAGTTGCAAGTCTGTGGGCTATAATAAGCATAGACTTATTCTTAAACTTGTTATAAATCATATCGAATATGATATTCTCTGTAGCAAAATCAAGATTACTAGTACTTTCGTCCATTATGTACAACTGATTCTCCTTTAAGAATGCTCTGGACAATGCAATTCTTTGCTTTTCTCCACCACTAAGACCATTGCCTGCTTCTTCAAGATATGTATAATACTGCATTGGCAATTTCTTGATAAAATCATGTGCACCTGCTGCCTTTGCAGCTTCTTTAACTTCATCAAGAGTTGCATTCTGTTTACTTACCTTTATATTGTCATAGATACTCTTTGAAAAGAGTTCAACAGACTGTGGAACATAGGATATAGCTCTACGCAAAGCATCATTTCTGAACTCTTTTATATCCACACCATCTATGGTTATCTCTCCTTCTTCTGGCTCGTAATACTTAAGCAACAGCTTTGCTATAGTAGACTTACCGCTACCACTTGCACCTACTAGTGCAACTTTCTTTCCCTTTGGTATAGTAAAACTTACATCCTTAAGTGCTGGTTTTCTATTACCATATCTGAAAGTTACATGGGATACCGATACATCTCCATCCACCTTGTCAATATCCTGATATACATTGGCTTTCTCAATATTATCATCCATACCCGGTTCACGGTCGTAATCTAATATTTCCGATAACCTTTTCATAGATATATTAGCCTCTTGTATTGACAATTGCAGTCCCACAAGATTACTTATAGGATCTGTAAAATATCCTGACATTGTCATAAATGCCATATAACTTCCCAGTGTAAGATTGCCACTAATAACCTGAGATATTCCAATATACATTAACACAAGATTACCTATCCCCGATATCACACTGGATATACTACCTTGCACATTAGACAACATACTTTCTTTATAGCTAATTCTTAAGGACTTTATATACTCTCTTTCAATGCACTCAAGTTCTGTTTCTTCGTTAGCATTACCTTTTATAGTCTCAACAGCTCTAAGTCCCTCTATTATCTCTGAGTTAAGCATAGATGACTGTTGCATCTGCTCTTCATTAATTTTCTTATATGGTTGTTTAAATATAAACACCAAAAATATACTTACAATTGTCATAACAATTATAATTGCAAATAGTTTTGGATTCATCTGAAATAATATAAATCCTGCTATAAGAGCCATAGATATATCCATAATTAGCGATAACGCTATATTGGTAAATACACCCTTTATAGTAAACGCATCTGAAAATCTTGTAATTATATCACCTGTTTTTCTCGATGCAAAAAACTTCATAGGCAACTTATATATATGTTCAAAATAGCCAAGCATCAGTGGTATATCTATCTTTATAGATAGATGCATAAGTATCCACTGTCTTACAAAACTTATAAGAATCTGTGTCAATGATATTCCCAAAAACACCAATAACATAATCTTCAATACATCTTTTTGCTGATATGGAAGTATTTCATCATATATGATGTTATTGAATAATGATGATATTATTCCTAGCACCGTCATAACTACTGAAGCTAGCATTGCATATACAAATAACTTTTTCTGTGGCATAAGCAATTTAACATATCTGTTAAATATTCCATTGCCTTTTAACTTACCTGTTTCAAATCGATTATCCGGTTTTAGCAAAAGCAAAGCGCCGGTAAATCTCTTATAAAACTCATCTATCTCTATTTTTTCTAAATCCTTTGCCGGATCACCCACAATTATATGTTTCTTTGTAATCTTAAATATTACAACAAAGTGGGACAACCCTTCTTTAGTAACAACATTAGCAATTGCAGGAAGTGTATACTCACTAAGAAATCCCTCTTTATCAACCTTAACTGCTTGTGACACAAAACCTAATTCATCTGCACACTTTGATAGTCCTATGAGATTAGTTCCCTTAATATCAGTACCCATAATATCACGTAATTTAGTAATGGTTGTTTCCTTTTTGTAATGTAAACACACCATTGCTAAACATGCTGCTGCACAGTCAGTAGTATCATGTTGTTTCACATATGTATATCTCATTTAAATTTCCCTTCCAGATTTGTAGAATATTCTCTGAGTCATAATAAACAAAAAAATTGCAATAATTAGTAAAACTAATCATTGCAACCGAACTATCATAATAATATATAAATTATCTTAGACTCCCAGCTTTGCGACCTTGTATTTCTACAAGTGTGCCCTATCTTTTGTTTATTTCCTACTTCCATAAATGATTATACCCCCCCCTTTTTCTATTTGTCAATAAACTTTTTAGAATTAATAATGATTTGAGATTTTTAATTAATTATCTCTTATAATAGATATTTTTTAAAAGAGAAGATTTAAAAATAAACCTTAAATCTTCTCCTTTTTACTACTGTATATCATCTAATATCTCAATAAACTTGTCCAAAATAATTGGATCGAACTGTACGCCTCTGCCTTTTTGTAGCTCTCTTAATACCGCGTCCTTGTCTAGTGCTTTTCTATAAGCTCTGTCTGAAGTCATTGCATCATAAGCGTCTGCTATGGCTATAATTCTTGCCTTAAAAGGAATAGCATCTCCACTTAAACCAATTGGATATCCGCTTCCATCATATCTTTCATGATGATACAGTGCACCTTCCTGCAAATTAGGAATGGTTGTAATGTTTTTCAATATCTCATATCCCACTCCCGGATGTTTTTTGATAGTATCAAATTCCTCATCCGTTAAGCGCTCAGGCTTATTTAAAACAGCATCTGGTACACCAATTTTACCAATATCATGTAAAAGAGCCATATAGCTTATATCCTTTATATCTTCTTCACTTAAAGACAATGCCTTCGCTATTTCCACTGAATAATATGCCACTCTTTCCGAATGACCGCTAGTATACAAATCCTTTGCTTCTATAGTCGTTGCAATGGCCATAATTGAGTCTAATGTTATAAGCTCAACTTCCTTTGTCTTTTGCGCCAGACGAGATTCCAAATCATGACTTAATTCCGCAAGTTCAAGTGTTTTACTGACACGGCTTTGCATAACCTTTGGTACAAATGGTTTTGCAATAAAATCATCTGCTCCATCATTTAGACACTGCACCTCTACTTCCGGTGAAGTATCTGCTGTCAAAAATATAATCGGAATAGCCTTTAAACCCATTTCATTGCGAATAATCTGCATAGTTTCTCTTCCGTCCATTTCAGGCATACTGTAATCAAGAAGAATCAAATCTGTGCTATTTTCTTTCAAAAATTCTATAGCCTCCATACCGGACTTTGCCAGAGTTACTTCGTATTCTTTTGCTAAACTGTACTTTGCCAGCTTAAGATTCATTTCATTATCATCAACAATTAATATATGCTTCATATTATCTGTTCTCCATAGTTTGTACATTAAAAATTATCTTAATATCTGATTTTAAACTACTGTTATTCTTAAAGAAATTATCTATTACTCTTTGAGCAATGACTTCTCCCTGTTCCTTATCCACATCCATAAATATCATCATATACTGGCTGCTACTGTATCTTGTTCCTGTATCTGCAATTCTTAATGCATCTACTAAAGATTTTTCCCATTCTTCCATAATGTTTTCTATGGAATTTTTCATACGTGGGTTCACTACATTTATGGTAAATAATACTAATTGGGCCGGATTGTTACTTCTTACCATATGCCGTGTTACAAAATCATAAATCTTTTTAAATTCGTCATAAGCAAGACTAAATGGACCTCTTTTTTCCGTAAGTCCCTTTTGCATCAGATTATTTATGTATTCCATATCAACGACTGTGCTCACTTCATTTATTTCATCTTCATTTTCCCCATAAATGTGGTAAGCATTTTTACCGTTATTTTTAACATGATACAAGGATTTATCACCTTTATGATACAATGTGGCATAATCTTCATCGCCATTTGTTATTATAATGCCTATGGATACTGATACTATTCCGCCGTATTCAATTTCATCCATCTTACGTGTAAATGTTGTTATAATACCCTCGGCCTTCTTTGATATCAGCTCTCTATCTGTCTGATTAGGATAGAAAGTTACAAATTCATCTCCGGCAAGACGGCATATTATATCATTTTCACCGGAAAATTCTTTTAGTGTATCAGCAAATATCTGTAAGGTTTTATCGCCTATAATATGACCATGTTCATCATTAATCTTTTTAAAGTTATCAAGGTCTATCATAAAGAAGCTACCACTTGCCCCCTCAGAAAGAAGCTTATCAAGATTCATTTCTAATGAGCCTCTGTTGTGAAGACCTGTAAGCCCATCTGTAAGAGATTTTTTAGTGGCTGTTTCCATCTGATGTGTTCTCTTCTCAAGCTGATTTTCCAAATCTTTTCTTAAGTCGTACACTTCTAGTACTCTGCTGATTCTTGTATTCATAACCACAGGTACAAATGGTTTTCTGATAAAATCATCTGCACCACAGGCAATACATTCAACCTCTGTCTCCGGGTCCGAATCCGCGGTTAAAAATATTACCGGTATCTTACTTAAGTGTTGGTCAGCCTTTATTATTTTTACAGCCTCTATGCCGTTCATTTTTGGCATCTCAATATCCATAAGTATTAAATCTACTTCGTTTTGTGCTAAAAAATCTAAGGCTTCCTGACCTGATTTTACAATGTGTACATGGTAATCATTTTCCAATGCCTTTTTTGCCATTACACAATTTAAATAATTGTCATCTACTACAAGGATTTGCTTCATTAGCTCACCTCCTTAACATAATCTTTTGCTTTGTTTATTACCTCTTCATATAATTGCATTGTCTCTTGGTGATTATCTTCAATGTAGCTTATATTTTCATCAACATCAACACCTGCCCGAATTTTCTTTCCAGCCTGTTCAAGCTTAAGACAGGCTTCTCCTAAGGATTTTGCTCCTATGTTTAATGCATTGGACTTTAAGGCATGAATGTCAATTGTATATCCTTCCCAATCCTTTTTATGGTATCCTGTATTCAATTTTGAAATATTTTCTTCATAACCATCAATAAAAATACTTAAAATTTCTATGTAGACTTCTTGTACACCACCACAATATCTCATTCCTGTAGTATAATTTATTAAATCTTCCTGTGTAGTTTCTTCAATCTCTATGTTCTCTTTTTTCGTGAGATTAACCTTATCTTTTGAAAGATATTTTATCAGCTTACTCTCTAGAATGGTTCCTTCAATTGGTTTACTTATATAATCATTAAAACCTTCTGCAAGATACATTTCTCTTACTCCTGAGATAGCATTTGCAGTAAGGGCAATGACCGGAGTATCTGCATTAAGAGCATTTTCCCTTGTTTTAAGGCGTTTTAAAGTCTCAATACCATCTATTCCTGGCATCATATGGTCTAATAAAACTACATCATATTTTGTATTTTCCATTAATGCAAGTGCTTCTTCGCCACTCATAGCCTCTGTTATCTTGACTAATGTCTTTTCTAATAGCTTTCTTACAACTAAAAGATTCATTTGATTATCATCAACTACTAAAACATTAGCGTTTGGTGCTGTAAAGCTTTCTTCGTACTTGTGAACAACAGTAGCAGCGCTTCTATAGTTTTCATCAAAACTACCCATAGGGGTATCGTCTATTATTTTCTGGTCTAAGGTACAGCTAAATGTTGAACCTTTTCCATATTCGCTGTCAACTAGAATACTACCGCCCATCATATTGATAAGATTGTTAGTGATTGCAAGACCTAAGCCTGTACCCTCTATATTTCTGTTTTTCTCTAAATCAAGGCGTTGGAAGCCTTCAAACAGCTTTGAAATCTTATCCTTTTCAATTCCTATACCTGAATCCTGTACAATAAAATTAAGAGCTACAGTGTTATTATCTTTTATTATTCCATTTACTAAAAGCTTTACAAAGCCTTTATTAGTGTATTTTACTGCATTGTTTAACAGATTAATAAGCACCTGTTTTATACGATTCTCGTCACCATAAAGCTTACTTGGAAGATTTTCATCTATACTTACTTCGTAAGTAAGACCTTTATTCTTTGCCTTTAACTCAATCATTGTAACTACATCATTAAGTATTTCTCCTAATACATAGTTGCTCTCAACTATTTCCATTTTTCCTGATTCAATCTTAGAAAAATCAAGTATGTCATTTATGATTGATAACAGATTTTTACTCGCACTTTCAATATTGGCTGCATAGCCTAAAACTTCCTGCTCTCTGCTTTCTCTTAAAATCATCTCATTCATACCTATAACTGCATTAATAGGTGTTCTTATCTCATGAGACATATTTGCAAGAAAATCACTTTTTGCCTTGCTTGCCTTTTCTGCAATAAGCTTTGCCTGTAAAAATTCTTCACTTTCTTCAGCTTTCTTTTCCGCTATCATAAGATACAGTGTAACGATTACTAAAAGTAACCACAAAAGGCCAAAACACCATAAAACTAAAGGAACTATAAGAGAAATATCTCCCATAACTACCTTCGCAGGCACAAAACCTTTTACATAAACTCCTGAATATGCCGTCTCTGCAACGAATAAAATATTGTCGCCATAGCTGTTTTTTACTCTTTGAGCCGCCTGAGAGCTTATATTCATTTTTTCTCGAATGTTACCGTAACCTTCTGCATTTTCTTTATTTTTCCAAAATTCTCCATCGATTACACATTCTTCTTTTTTTACAATAATATTATTATCCACATCGGTAATTGCACTATGACCCTGCCCGTTGTAACAGGAAAGCTCTATCTTTTGTGCTAATATCTTACTGTCGTACAATTTGTAAAATACATATTTTACATTGTCCCCACTATACACCGGTACAGCAAACATCACAGTACCATTTTCTTTGTTATAGCTTACTGACTGATTGCCATGAATTGCCGAAAAAATACCATTATATTGGTTAAATGAAATATCTTTTCCAACATAAACCTTTCCGTCGATTCCGAGAACACCATAAGAAATGCCTTCCTTAGTCTGAAGAAATTTCTCAATAGTTCCTGTTTCGATATTAACAAAGGTTGATATTTCACTTAGCAGGCGTAATTCATCAGAAAAACTGTTATTAATCACTGTGGAAATCATCTTTCCCTGGCCTGCCACATGGGCTTCAATCTGTTTATCAATAATCTTTTGCATTTTCTGCCACATTGCAAAGCATATAACTATCATTACAACAAAGCTGATTAATATAACAAATATTGTATTTTTTACCTTAAACCTACTTTTCATATATCATCACTCCGTCAACATACCAGTCCATCTTTTTAAGTAAATTTTCATCACTTATGGACTCTGCTTCGTTGCATCTTAATTGACCTGTACTATCATAAATAATTCCCGAAAAAATGTTTTTACCATTTTTCAATGCTTCTTCGTTTTCTTTAAGTACCTGCTTTTCGTGAATTGTAATTTCTCTTGAATATTCTGAAAGCTTTACAACACCTGTTTCTATACCAAACCAATGTCTTGCAACACTATTAGCTTTGTTTTCCATATATTCCTTTACAATCTGAACATATAGCTTTTCCCAATCCCATACAGTGGCTGTAAGATATTTATTTGACAATCCACTTGTTGTTTCATTATATCCAATGGAATATATACCTGCCGCATCAGCTGCTTTTACCACATTTGGCTGATTTTGATGACAGGTAATAACATCTATTCCTTTATTATTTATTAAATCGTTGGTTGCTTCTATCTCTTTATTTTCATCATCCCAGGAACCTGTCCATGATACATGAACTATTGCATCAGGATTAACGCTTTTAACACCCAAGGTAAATGCATTAATACCTCTGTTAACTTCACAATTAGACATAGCTGCCACATATCCTATATTTCCTGTTGTACTCTTTAAACCTGCTAAAACACCTGCAAGATATCTTGCCTGATACATTCTTCCAAAATATGATGTCATATTTTCAGTCTGAATCTCAGATGATATTCCATAAAACGATATATCCTTATGCTCTCTAATACAGTCTTCTAAAAGTACTGGGTATTCATAGCTTGACAAAATAATCATACCCACGCCTTTTTTTACAAGTCGTTCTACAGCCTTTTTACAAGCATCCTTTTCTTCCGGAATATTTTCTTCAACTATAAGTTCTACCTCAAACTGTTCGCAGGCACTTTCAACGCCTTTATAATGAGCTCCATTCCAACCGTTATCCGAGATTTCTCCGGTGACAATCAATCCTATTTTAGTTTTTGAATCCTTTTTATATCCTGTAAATATTATTACTCCAATAATAATTCCAAGCACAAAAAAAGCAAGTACAATAAGCCATTTTTGTTTATTATTCATCGATTATCACCCCTTCCACATACCAGTCAAATTCATTTAACATTGCATCATCAGTCATACTCTCGCCCAGACCGATTCTTATATTGCCTTGCTGATCCTTGATTGGTCCATAAAACACATCAAAGGTACCCTTATTCATCCTATCCATTGCGTCTTCAATAATAGTTCTTGCTCCGGGATTTACCTTATTTGAAAACGATGCAATGGATACTATACCGGTCTCAACGCCCTCCCAATAATGATATCCTTCAAATTTACCTTGTAAACATCTTAAAATGTTAGGCGTATAAAATTTTTCCCAATCCCATACTGCAGCTGTTAAAAATGTATTAGGATATAATTTACTATTATCTACATTATATCCGATAGATAATACATTTCTCTTATCGGCTACTTCTAAAGCCTTTAATGAATCTGTATGCATTGTAAGTACATCAATGTTATGTGCATCTAAAAGTTCATTAGTCATAGTTGCCGTAATATCATCATCAGTCCACGAATTAGTCCATTTTACATACACCTTAGCCTCTGGGTTAACCATCCTTACACCTAAGGTAAATGCGTTAATTCCTCTATTAACTTCCGAAATAGGAAATGTTGCAACATATCCTATTTCTCCCGTCTTAGTCTGAAGTCCTGCCACAATACCGCATAAATACCTAATCTGATATATTCTTCCAAAATATGTACATAAATTCTTATCATTACTTACACCTGTGGCATGATAAAAATATATATCTGGATATTTTTCTGCCGCCTTAACCACGCCATCATTAAATGCTATGGAATTGGCTATAATTATCTTGCAACCATCTGCTATAAGCTCATCAATTACAGCTTCGACTTTATCCGCTTCAACGTTATCTCTGCTTATAATTTCAAGATTAAGCTCTATCGCTGTTTTATTAATCCCATCGTAATGTGATTGGCTCCAGCTCCCATCTGTAACACTACCATTCAAAATAAGTCCTACCCTAGTAGTCTCATCTGTAACCTTGGTATCTGCTTCATATATATTAATAACAAATATTCCAATAATTATGGCAGCAAATATAATACATGCTATAATAAATACTTTTTTCATACGCATTTTCTCCAGTGTAATTAGTTAAACTCAAACATTCCTGTCTGATACTCGTTACCGTAAATATCCTTAACCTCTATATAAGCTGCAGTAGAATATCCTTCAAAATTTACACTTTGATATGTGAGCTTTAAGTCAGATGCTTTTATATTTACATTTGCTATATTTTTATATGTTATGCTACCATTTGTTGCAATTATAGGATGAATAAGATTTATTACATCTGTATCCTTAAATCTGTATATATATGACTCTCCTGTCTGAGTTTCAAAATCATAATTAGCATATCCAAGAATAATACCCTTTGGATATTCATCTGAATAATATACCATCATTAATACATCTTTACCGTTGCATTTTGCAAATATAGTACCATATTCTGACCATTTTCCAGTCTCTTCATTCTCATATTTATCAACACATACATATGCAGCCGGCATACCATTTATATGTACCCAGTTTTCTGGCAATGTTATTTTTATATAATTATCAGCATCGTAATCATAATGATAATCCTGACCTAACATAAGATATTCATTATCTGATTTAAGTAAGACTGCAATCTCTACAGAATCAACAACCTTCCAGTCATCATCAGAAAGTGCGACTACATTGTATCCATTTTTTACTGCTGTTTTAAGCTTATACTTGCCAGGCTCTGTTTTCTGACCAGAACTAATATTTGCATTAACGGCAGCCACATCATACCATGTACCACCATAACGGTTTACATTTGCGTCACCTGAATATTTAAGCGCTATACTACAATATGCATCATAGTAGTTTAAAATATTTTCACTGTAACCAAGCGAAACCAATGACTTACGCCCATTAGTATAAAGACTTATATCCTTATGTGGAGAATATGCTGCAAGTCCATGACCATACAAATAATCACTGTCTGAATATACTACCGCTGCCTTTACTGCATTTACTAACGCTGTTGACTTAGAGGTCTTATATGTATTAGCTAAAGTTATTAAATCCACTGAATCTGAGCCTTTATATTCGCCACAGCTGCTTCTCATTTTACAATAATTTACATAACCATTTTGCATAATATTTGTATATACTGAAGCTGCATAATTGTCATATGCCTTATAAACATTATTTATTTTAGAAAGGTCAATCATAGAAACACAGCTTACAAGTTTGTTACGCTGAATCATATTCATATAATCAGTCATAAGCACTTTGCAATGAGTTTTAGCCGAAGAATTAGGATTTTGTGCTATATACTCAAGCCATCTTTCATATGTAAAGCCACCAAGTATTGTGCTTTCTGCTGCTACCATATAGTCTGCATGGTCCTTAACTGACATTGCTACCTCTAATGTTCCCATTAAACATGCATTAAATACTACTGTTTCAAAATGTACATTTGCCTTAGTAAGAGCTGCCTTTAATTCTACATCTGTCATGTTTTGGCCCGGATACATATCATCACTACCATATGACATAGGGATACCACCACCGTGATTCCACATAATTAAAGTATATTTTTTTGCAGGGTACTTAGACACTGCAAATTTAATAAAATCGGACAGTGTCTCCTCCTTTGTCATATTTACCTTACCTAAGTTAGCTAATTCTTTATAGCCTGCGTCCTTGATAAGAATACGATGTGTATTTCCGTCCTTTAACGTACTGTTCTGCCAATCACTACAACCACCGGCTTGTATTACTATATTAAGATTGTCGCCTAAATCAGCATCAATCATTTCTTGCATATCTCTAGTTACATAACCGTGTTCTCTTTCCAGATTACTACCAATCATATACACAATTACAGTCATATCAGAAAGCTCTTGTTGATTATTATTTCCTGATGCCGTAGTTTTTTCTTCACCTGAATCTTTCGTAGGTTTTTGTGTTTTCTCTTCTGTACTATCTTCAGTTTTATTTTCATTATCTTTTTTGTCATCACTAAATTCAGCGTTCTGATTTATTTCAGCGCCTTCTATAAAACCTGTCAATACAGCATTTTGAAATTTTGCTCCAATTGCACCTAAACCTACCGCCACTGCTATGGCAATTATCGCCAACAGCACTATTAGGGCAGGGTTCATCTTTTTCTTCTGCATAATCTTTCTCCTCTTTATTCTATCATTTTATCATATTACAACATAAATATAGTATAGCTCAAAACATCCTGTTTCGCAAGAATTTTAACTTAAAAAAGCTCTATATGTCAGTCAATTTAAGCTGACATATAAAGCCATAATGCCTACAACAGTTTATAAGTTTATAACTCTTGTTCCATATTCCATCAATCTAAGATCATGGGTAACCATAATTATAGTTTTTCCCTGCTTTTGCAATTCTTTCAGTAACTCAATAACTATTTGACCATTTTCCCAATCTAGGGAACCCGTTGGTTCATCAGCTAAAATTACTGAACATTTTTTAATCATCAATCTAGCTATTGCTACTCTCTGCTGTTCCCCTCCTGACAGCTTATACACCTTTACATCAGCTTTTTCTTCCAAGCCTACTCTTTGCAAAGCCTCTTCTACAGTGACTTCATTCTTACATCTGCCTTTTACAATCCCAAGGTTTTCTTTCACAGTTTTATTATCTATAAGAGCATAATTCTGAAATAAAAAGCCTACTCCCTCTCTAAAATAATCCTTCTTATTTTTTCTATCACCTATATTCTTATTATCAACTAATATAGTTCCATTATCTACATTCTCAATAGCACCAATCATATTTAATAATGTAGTCTTTCCACATCCACTTTTGCCTAATACAACGACAAATTCGCCATCATCAATATTTAAAGAAAACTCATCAAATATTTTCTTTCCATCAAATTCTTTTGATATATTTTTAACCTCTATCATATATTACATCCTTTCAAGATAGCTTGCATATCTTTCTTCTCATATAAAATAATCTGACATGTAATAAAAACATATTGAATACATAAGATTAATAGTACTGCAACATACATATATTTCAGATTTACATCTATTACAAATAAATTTAAAAATGTGATTAAAATTATAGCTGTCCCACTTATTATGGCGGTACTTCCATATAATTTTCCAAAACGTTCAAATATATTCCAGCCATAAATCTTTTTTATTATTAATGCTTTGGCATTTACTTTAAATTCCATATTTATTATCATACATGAAACTAATAAATAAATAAACATCATCATTGCAATTATAACAATATTTATAATTATTGTCCTTAACAAAGATTCCCATCTATGGCAATAATAATCCCACGCGTTAGTTTCTACATAAGTAATATTTCTAGCATTTGCAAAAGACTCCCATTTATCTTCTGAACCATCCACCATTCCTAAATAGAATTCATATACACTGCCTTCTGTAGATTCATCTATATTATCTTCATTATAAAAGATAATTACAGGATTGTGAACCATTTCTGTTATGGGCTCTGCCTCAAAAATTCTATAAACAATATCTATAGACTCTGTATAATATATAACTTCATATTCACTGGCATCTGTCCAGTCAACTATATATTCCAATTCCTTTTTTGAAATATTATTATCTTTGTTAATTAATATATATATCTGCGAATTAAGTTCCCTATTCAATTCTTTTATCTTACTTTGTAAATATTTTTTAGAACCTAGACTAGCCTCATAAAACACTTCTTTTGAGCCTTCTATTATTTCGCTTCCTTCGCAAAGATATAAAAAGTCTTTTTCATTTTTTGATATAAACTCATTTAAATATTTTTGTAAATTAAGTTCTTTGTTTTCCACTCGTATTTTCTGATACCAGTTATAATCTTTATGTGTTCTAAAGTATTCTTCTTGCTTTTTATATTGTAACGAAATATCTATAAGTTCAACACAAGAAGTAACACTCACTAATAAAATTATCATACAAATCGCAGAAATGATATAGTTATATTTTAAAACACCACTATCACTGGTCATATCTGCTGTTCCAGTTTTATAATCTATTTTCGATACTGCAACAAAAAATATTGCATTTAATATAAGCATTATTAAAAACATTATATCTGAATATCTTTCAAATACTATGTTTCCTAGTGTTCTGCTTATTATTAGCTTCAATACCTCATATAAAAATATCAAATAAACTGTATCCGACAATATGTTTTTTACATATACGATCCATATATGTTCTCCCATGGTAAAACGCAAGAAATTCTCTTTTTTCTGAGAGATTGCATCATATACTGTAACAAGAAGCAATACTATTATTACAAATATCCAAGCCACAACTAGAAGCATTGTATATGACTCTAAGTCATTAAATCCATCCTCTTTAGGAAAGCTTCCTGCATATACATCAACTAAGTCCTCTTTGAAATTAATCATAGCTTGTTTATCACCATATAAATAGTATTTAACATCTGACTCTATTAGTTCATCTGAAATATCAAACAAATCATAACAATTTATATTTGTTTCACCTGAAAATAAACTTCCATGCCTTCCTTTTTCTATTTCATATTCCCTAGATAAAATATCTAACATTTTTTCATTAGCATAAACATCTATAGTAGTAGTATAAATATTAATATCCTCTTCGCATATTTTAAATATGTATATATTATGCTTATTTGCAGTTTTATTTAACTCATTAAGCATCTCTTCTTTATTCATACCTTCAGGCAAATAAAATGTTGTTTCATAAAAATCATTATATTGATTCATATATCCTTGATATAACTCTTTAGGAATTATTGAAACTATAAACATCAAAATTGTCAGCATAATTAATTTTAAAAGTTTTACTTTATTAAACATATTTTCACTTACCTTTACCAATTTGCCACATTTCGTATGCTTTTTTATACATCTTTTTTATTACTTCTGTATTTTCATCTAACATCTTTTTTTCATCCTCTGTAAGTTCATCGGATATACTATTTCCATTTTCATCTAAAACAAATGAATAACTCTTGTATACTAATTCATCATCTGTTCTTAATGGGACATATAAATTTACTCCAAATTCATATCCTCCCATAAATAATGGCCATATAATCAAACTACAAGTTGTTTGTTCCCCTCGTTCTTCCCATATATTGTTTCCCACAGTAAGATTACCTACAAAGCTTAAGTAATTCGGTGCAAAAACAGCATATCTACATCCTTCTGAATCTGTGCAAAAGTACCTTTTAGTATCAGCTTCATATCCAACAGAATTCTTATACTTATTATATGAATTCCAATTTGCAAACCATATGACATTGTATATAACAAAACTTAGTAATACTATCATTCCTACTATTTTCAATATTTTTTGTTTTTTCATTTTACAATCTCCACATTTTTATAAAAATGAGGCAAGTTTTACCTTGCCTCTGTTATTCAACTATCTAGCATACACATAATACGTAACGGTTGGACTAGTATGTTTAACATCTGCTTTATTAGTCTTTTTTCCATCACTTTTCTTATTTGTAACATCGGTAATTCCATCAGAATTTTCAATCTTACCATAATAAGTCGATGATTGTTTATCTTGAACATATACATCATTGATATAATCTTCATTTGTAATCCAAGTATCATATCCATATGTAAAATCGTAATATTTATCGCCTACTTTTAAACATCCATAGTCCTTCCATGCTTTTTTAAAGTAACTATGTCCTTGTGCAGATGCTGTTGTAGATGCCGCCTTATAATCTGCTGCTATAGCTGGAACTGCACAAAATGTAAGCATTAAGCTCATTGCTAAAACTGTTGTTAACACTTTTTTTCTTAATTTCATTATTATTACCTTCCTTTTTTAGTAAATTTTCTTTACACCTACTAAAAAAAGTGATATACTTGCCCTAGGTACTTTTATTAATAGGTGCTTGTTATCGGACTCTGATGGTTTTCGCGAATTGTATCAGAGTCCTCTTTTTATTTATCTAAAACAATTTATACAAATTGTCTTATTCATAGTAAATATAAGAAATAAAAAAAGTCACGGTAATTAATCTCTTAATTACTGCAACCGAACTATCATAATAATGTATACACTATCTTAGACTCCCAGCTTTGCGACCTTGCATTTCTACAAGTGTGCCCTATCTTTTGTTTATTCCCTAATCACACAACCAATTATACCCTCCCCAGAATTTATTTGTCAACATCTTTTTATATTTTCTCATTTATTATGTGAATTTAACAAGTGCTCCTAAGCTTTTTAATATAATGCTTAATTTGCGATAATTTATACTTCTATAGTACTTGCTACACTTTATGCACCAAGCACAGGCATAATAACGACATTTTCCGTTTGCGCCAGTGGGCATCCTTTTGACAACCTAATCCTACTATACAAAAGCTCTGTATGTCAGTCAATTTAAGCTGACATACAGAGCCATAATAATGGTTTTCGTACGAAAATAACATATCTTCTCGAAAATCCTTTTTATTAATCACAATTTATATCTTATGGTAGATATGGCAACCACTACGATTCCTACAGCCGCCACCACTAAATCTACCAGCTCATCCACCTTTAAAATGTGCATAACTATCGAAAAAATGAGGAAAATTATAGCAAATACTCCAAAGCTTATCAAATGCTTTAACGCATACAATTTTCGTCTTTCATGACCAACCTTGCAAGCATCTTCATAGCTAATTCCATTGTACCAGTACACATTTCCAGTCAAATATATGATAAGTGCAAGTACTGCAATTCCCATAGTCATCCAATTATAGGTCACTCTAAATATCAAGTCTCCCTTTATTGGTAGAGCTATAACAATACCCATAGTGACCATATAACCTATGAACCATAATATTATACCTAGGTATGATTTTTTATATACCATAATGTGTCCTCCTAAATATCTAGCTCTGGCGGTACATCAATCTGATCCGATACATATTTTCCATTTTTCTTTCTCTGACGCACACATTCAGTTAATAAATACTCTATCTGCCCATTTACTGAACGAAAGTCATCCTCCGCCCATGCTGCAATGGCATTATATAGATTCTCCGATAATCTTAACGGAACCTGTTTCTTTTCTGCCATACTAATACAAGCTTCCTGAGTTTACCACAGGCTGTGCATCGTGATTACCACAAAGAACAACTAACAGATTGGATACCATTGCAGCTTTTCTTTCTTCATCCAACTCCACTACATTGTTCTCATTTAATCTCTCAAGTGCCATTTCTACCATACCAACAGCTCCATCAACTATCATCTTTCTTGCATCAATAATTGCCGATGCCTGCTGACGCTGTAACATAACTGCCGCAATCTCTGTTGCGTAAGCAAGATATGTTATTCTCGCTTCCTCTATAACAATTCCGGCTTCTTCTACTCTCTTTTGAATCTCATCTCTGATTCTTGAAGCAACTACTTCACTCGAACCACGAAGACTTCCTTCATCAGCGATACCATCACCGGTTGTATCAACATTTTGTGCTACGTCATAAGGATAAATTCTTACTATATCTCTTAAAGCGCTGTCACACTGTAATGACAAATACTCCTTATAGTTATCTACATTAAATACAGCTTTTGCTGTATCCACTATTCTCCATGTAACTGCAATTGCAATCTCAATTGGATTACCAAGACAGTCATTAATCTTTTGCTTACTGTTACTTAAAGTCATAAGCTTAAGAGAAATCTTTTTGTTCAACAATTCTTCTGTAGTTACACCTACCTGATTAGTTCCAAGAATAGATGCTGTTTTTACATCTCCACTTTGGCTAAGCTTTGTCTTTGCAGCAGGATTAACACTTGAACAAAATGGATTAACCCAATAAAAACCATCACCCTTTAATGTACCAATATATTTACCAAATAATGTAAGTACTAATGCTTCCTGAGGTCTTAAAATTCTAAGTCCAACCCAGAAAATCCAACCTATAGCCAAATAAACAATACTAACCACCAAACCTGTTATTGCTAGAGCAGTAACTTCCTTTTCCATACTTATTGCACTAAATATAAGACCTCCTATTGCTATAAGATACAACAATACCGAGATAACAAGTACTGGCATACCATTTTTCTTACCTTTGTAAATTTTTTCTTCCATAAATAAAACCGCCTTTCAATGTTATTATTCGTTGTTATCATTTAATGTTATCTTTTGATATCATTATGATATCATTATAATTGTATTGTGTCAAGAGGGTATTGCAAAATTTTTCTATTGAAGAACAAAGTGGACAAGTCCACTCTTAACTCGCAATAATTTACATTCCTTCAGGACTTGTATACTTTAAGCGCCAAGCACGGTCGCGATAGCGACTCCTTCCATTCGTGCGAGTGCGCATCCCACGGAGTGTTTTTATTCAATAGAGAAGACCTCTTTAGAGGAATTTTCTATTGAATAAAAAAGCCCTGCAAACTGCAGGGCCTATAATTTCTTTTTATTAGTCTAATGTGTATGGCATTAAAGCGATTGTCGAGACACATCGCTAGTCATATCGTCAATTAGTCAAGAGTGTATGGCATTAAAGCGATGTGTCTTGCTCTCTTAACAGCTACTGTAAGAGCTCTCTGATGCTTAGCACAGTTACCTGTAATTCTTCTAGGAAGAATCTTGCCTCTTTCAGATACATATCTCTTTAACTTATTAACATCTTTGTAATCTATTGTACTATTCTTGTCACCACAAAATACGCATACTTTCTTTCTTCTGCGAATAGGTCTTTTCTTCATACCCATATCCATTTTGTCGTTCTTTTCTTTTACATTTGACATAACAGTGTTTACCTCCTTATAGTCTATTGAAATGGTAAACCTTCATCCTCTACTCCATCTGGAATATTCATAAAACCATCTCCTACCGGAGCACTTGGTGTTGGTCTACTTGCTGGAGTATAATCTCCACTTGCATTGGATTTGCTCTCTGCAAATTCCTGTTCTTCAATCATTACTTCTGTAGTATATACTTTCTGACCGTCCTTATTAGTATAACTGCCTGTCTGTATTCTTCCTGTTACTAACATCTTAGTACCCTGGCGTAAATACTTCTCTGCAAATTCTGCTGCTTTATCAAAAGCCACGCATGTAATAAAGTCTGCAGTAGGCTGTGAATCATCTGCCTGACGGCCTCTTCTTCTATCTACTGCTAATGTATATCTTGCTACAGCCATTGAACGTTCCCCACTTGAGTAACGAACTTCTGGATCTCTTGTTAATCTTCCCATTAAAATAACTTTGTTCATGTAAACTCCTCTTTTCTATTAAACTTGTTAATTCTAGAGTTCAATTCAAAAGCTTGGGCTAATTATGCTTCCTGCTTAACGCATAAGAATCTAATAACATCTTCCATAATACGAACGTTGCTTTCAACTTCCGCTGGGCATGTTGCATCTGATTCGAATTGAATAAAGTAGTAGAAAGCTTCTTTCATCTTCTGAATTTCGTAAGCTAATCTCTTCTTACCCCATTCATCAACGTTAGTAACTGTACCACCGAAACGAGTAATATATTCTTTTACTTTTTCGATTGTATTAGCTCTAGCTTCATCTTCGACTTTCGCACTAACAATAATTGCTAATTCATACTTGTTCATGCTTCATCGCACCTCCTTCTGGTCATAATGGCCCTTCCTTCAGTGGAAGAGCAAGGATAAATAATATATCACGAATAATGATTTTAACATATTCATTCACCATTTGCAAGCATTTTTTATCCAAATTATTTAAAAATTGCCATTTATTTTTCTTAAAATTCTTTTTATGTCAAATCATAAATAAAATGTATTAAAATGTATTTTTTTATGTTTTTTTTATTTTTTCATTTATTTTTCCACTTCAATATGTTATTATAAATTATATTATGTATTAGGGAGGTTTCTTTATGGAAGAAAATCAATTAATCTACAGAGGAATTATTTTTGCTGACGAAGAAACTATGAATGACGCTATTGCTATTGATTCCGATTTAAAATCACGTTTCGCAGAACTTGACAAGTTAAACAGAGGTCAGTTACTTGAACTTGATGCACATTTAGATTCAATAGATAAAGACTATATGGCAAGTATTGTAACATGCTACAAAATGAATTTATTTGATGCACTTAACATTGCTGAAAAAAATGAACTTAGCAATTTAGGTGGTACTCTGGTAGGCATGAATCTTGAAGATTTAAATATGGTTCATTCTAAAGTTCTTGCAGCTAATTATAATCCTGACAACATGACTGAGTACAATCAGTTATTCGAAAAAGCCGACAGATATGCAAGAAGTGATAAAATGGAACAGCTTTTCCAAAATATTCACAACAAGAACGCAGAAGAATTCAAAGAAGTAGAAGACGAATTCAATGAAATGTGTGCTGACCCTAAATATCCAGAAGATTTAATCAGCAAATATTCTATAATCATCAATGAAGCACGTTACAACTTAAAGCTTCAGGCTGTACAGGATGCAATTCCTACAATTTCAAAGATGTCTTTAGAAGATATTGTAGAATTTAAAAAATTGCTTTCGGACATCAACGACAACAACCTTGTTTCTGATTGTCTTGTAAAAGCTGAACAACGAGTTGATGAACTTGAAATAGCAATTCTTGAAGAAAAATGCGCAAACTATGAAGATATGACTGTATATGACCTCGAGAATCTTAAAAAAGAACTTTCGACATATACATTAAAGCCAAGCAATATCAGAATTTACGATGAAAAGTTATCAATTGCAATAAAGGAAAATACATCAAAGGAATTAGAGGTTCTTTGTTCAAATATTAATCTTCTTACAAAAGAAGAGCTTGCTTTATTGCTTAAACAATTAAATACATATACTAATTCAGATCTTGTACAACCTTATTTCTTAAATGTTGTAAACCGTATTAACGATATGGAAATTCAATATTTGAATTTTGTTTGCAAGGGTTATGAATCATTTGACGCTAACAAATTACAATCACTTATAACATCATTAAAGGCTCAAAACTTAAAACCAATCAATGTTAATCCATACATTGAAAAATTAAATGACAAGCTTGTTGGCGCAGAAGAATCACTCATTACTGACAAATATGGTGAACTTTCTCAATATGATTTCACTCGTCTAGATGAGATTCAAACAGAGCTTAAAGATATGAATTTGTCAAATGCTCTATTAGAAAGATATACTGAAAAAATCGAAGAGTTAAAAGTAGAATTAAAGTCAAAAGAACTAGCAAAATATAATGAATATGCAGAAGCACAGTTTACAACTATGAATCTTCATTTACCACATTTTGGAGTTCCTAAAAATTCTCCTGCTTTATCTAATAAGGTTAATATTGCTACACGTATTTACGGCCAGGGCCGTGAAAAATACGATTTACCAATTCTCCTTATGGATGGTGGTGGAGAAGAAGGCTTCTTTATGACATTGACAGGACTTTACTCAAAGGCTTATCCAAATAATCCTATTCCTGTAAAAGAGATACGTAATGTTACGTACACTAAGAAGCTTTTAAGTTTCATCATGATTATTCAAACTGCTTCTGATGAATATTTAATTCCTTTCAAGTGTGATAAGATTCAAATTGTAAATGCTATTTCAGTTGTAAGAAATGTTGTTACATTCATCAACAGTAATGCTGCCGCAGCTCCATCCTCTGTTATTTGCAAAGAATGTGGAACTAGAATGCCAGCTGCATCACATTTCTGCCCAAGCTGTGGAAAGACACAATAATAATTTAAAATTAAACATAAAAATTGCTCGCTTTTATAACGAGCAATTTTTTATTGTCTTTATGTAATAAATTTTTAGTATTTATTTATATCAAAAAAAGAGTTACTTATGTAACTCTTTTTAAAAGGCGTCGACCGGATTTGAACCGGTGATGACGGTGTTGCAGACCGGGGCCTTACCACTTGGCTACGACGCCACATTACTATTATATTATAACAAATAAATAATTATTCGTCAATTTTAAAATAAATGACTCCAACGGGAATCGAACCCGTGTTACCGCCGTGAAAGGGCGATGTCTTAACCGCTTGACCATGGAGCCTTACCTCCCCGAGTAGGGTTCGAACCTACGACCCTTCGGTTAACAGCCGAATGCTCTACCGCTGAGCTATCGAGGAATGTGTGCTTTATTATTCTATGCACTTCTTAGAAGGTATATACCTTCAAAACCGAATACAGAATCTCTTAATCATCCACTGAACCTTTCCCTTATAGGATAAGCCCTCGACCTATTAGTGACTGTCAGCTGAACATGTTGCCATGCTTACACCCCAGCCCTATCTACCT
>JAZQMK010000081.1:0-30581 GCA_045543455.1 Lachnospiraceae bacterium | reverse complement strand
TATTCTGATCCTGTGTTCTTCCCAGGCGGTTTGTTGCCCCTGATGCAAACGCTAAAGCTTCTACTAAAGTAGTCTTGCCACAGCCTCCATGGCCTAACAAAACAACGTTTCTAATGTTTTTAGTTGTAAAATCATTCATATGCAAGTCCTCCCATAAACATTTAATTATATTTTATTTTAACAAATTACTTGTATATTTGCAATACATTATTTGAATTGAATGAAAATTTTTTATTATTTGAAAAACTGCTTCTTAAATTCATTTTCAACATTACTTTAAACCGTTACACTTTAAAGTAATATAGTGTTGACATATTTAATATTCCATTGTAAAATATGTTTATTACTATGAAAGGCAGATTACTATGAATACTTTAAAGCTCGGTTTTATCGGTTTAGGACTTATTGGAGGTTCTTTAGCTAAGACCTTTAAACGAATTTACCCTGATTGTATTATTACAGCCTATGATACTGATAATAAATCTTTATTACAGGCAGCTAATGACCACATTGCTGATAATACAACCACTTCACTGGATGATAATTTTTCAAATTGTGATTATATATTTTTATGCACTCCTGTTGAGTTTAACTCTAAGTATCTTTCTGCTCTTAAAGATATTATATCTAAAGATTGCATAATTACCGATGTAGGAAGTGTTAAGACTCATATACACAATACAGTTAAAGAATTAGGCTTGGAGCATGCATTTATTGGCGGTCATCCGATGGCCGGCAGTGAAAAAAGTGGTTATACTAATTCTACAGATCAACTATTAGTAAATGCTTACTACGCAATTACTCCAACAACTTCAACACCTGCAATAAAGCTTGAACAATTCACTTCACTAATTAAGTCTATTGAGTGTATTCCACTTGTATTAGATTATCAAAAGCATGATTATTCAGTAGCAGGTATAAGCCATTTACCCCACATAGTTGCATCAAGTCTTGTTAATTGTGTTAAAGATAATGACTACGAAGATGAAACTATGAAACTTTTAGCTGCTGGTGGATTTAAAGATATTACACGAATTGCCTCAGCATCTCCTGTAATGTGGCAGCAGATATGTACCACTAACAATCAGGCAATTTCACAGATTCTAGGCAACTATATTGACTCTCTGCTACAGATAAAAAATGATATAGATAACAAAGATGCCACACGGCTTACAGAGATGTTTGACAGTTCTAAGAACTACAGAGATTCTATCAACACAACAACAAAGGGACTTATTCATAAGTCTTACGCTGTTTATTGTGATATTATTGATGAAGAAGGTGCAATTGCTACTATTGCTACTATTCTTGCCATTAACCATATAAGTATTAAAAATATTGGAATCATTCATAACCGTGAATACGAAGAAGGTGTTTTAAAAATAGAATTTTACGATTCAAATGCTGTAGATAAGACAGTTTCTTTACTTAATAAGCACAGATATACCATTCACAATATAATATCTTAAAATAAATTGACCTGTCCCTTATGTGAGACAGGTCTTAATTTATTTATTGTCCTTCATTAACTAAATCATATACATCAATTCTAAACTGATCTGCACTACTGATTCCTATAAATCTGCAGCCATATAAAGTCTCTTCTTCGCCTCTATTTTCCATACGAATAATTTCGATAATTGAGCTGATTTTTTCCTTATTCCAAAGCTCTACTGTTGTATCATAGAAGCTGTTAAGAGGTAATCTTTCAGGACTTCTAAATGCTATACCATCCTTTGAAATATTTACAACATTAACTGAAAATTCATCTTCTCTAATATCAAGTGGCAATAACTGATTCTGAATCTTGTTAAGCTTGATAACTACATTAATCTCTAATCTCTTGGATCTTCTCTTTTCGATACTCATAAAAAACCTCCTACTGTTTAATTAATAAACATTGCATCTCCAAAGCTGAAAAATCTATATCGTTCTTTAATAGCTTCTTCATATGCACCCAACACATTTTCTCTGCCTGCAAGGGCAGATACTAGCATCACCAATGTAGATTCCGGCAAATGAAAATTGGTAATAAGATTATCAACTACCTTAAACTTGTATCCCGGATATATAAATATATCGGTCCAGCCACTAGTTTCCTTAACCCTGCCATTTTCATCTCCAACAGACTCTAATGTTCTTGAACTTGTAGTTCCTACTGCAATAACCCTGTGTCCGCTTTCTTTTGCTTCATTAATTGTTCTTGCCGCATCTGCATCAATCTGATAAAACTCTGAATGCATATGATGCTCTAATACATTTTCAACCTTTACTGGTCTAAAAGTACCTAAGCCTACATGTAAAGTTACTCTTGCTATCTTTACACCTTTTTTCTCAATGCGTTCTAGCAATTCATTAGTAAAATGCAAGCCTGCAGTAGGTGCTGCAGCAGAACCTTCATGCTTTGCATATACAGTCTGATATCTGTTTTTATCCTGTAATGTGTGAGTAATATAAGGCGGAAGTGGCATCTGTCCAAGCTCGTCTAACACAGCTTCAAATATGCCTTCGTACTCAAATTTAATAAGACGATTACCTTCTTCAACAATATCAACTACTGTTCCTACAAGCTTACCATCTCCAAATATAATCTTCGTACCTACTTTAGCCTTCTTACCCGGCTTTACAAGAGTCTCCCAAACATCATCTTCTCTTCTTTTTAAAAGTAAAACCTCTATGCTCGCATTAGTTTCTTCTCGTAAACCAAATAATCTTGCAGGAATTACCTTGGTATCATTAATAACAAGGCAATCTCCCTCTTCAAGATATTCAATTATGTCTGTAAAAATTTTATGTTCTACCTTACCACTTTCTTTATCAAGCACTAAAAGTCTTGATGAAGAACGATTCTCTAAAGGATCCTGAGCTATAAGCTCTTGTGGTAAATCAAAATAAAAATCATGTACATTCATATTATAACTCATTTCTTTCTTATTGTCTAAGCTCAATATCCATTGCTGCTAAATCTTTGATTATTTTATCCATAATCTCAGACACTTCTTTATCTTCTAAAGTTCTGTCCTTAGCTCTAAATACAATTGAGTATGCTATTGACTTGTAGCCTTCCTTAATCTGACTACCTTCGTAAATATCAAAAAGATTGTAGCTTTCTAAAAGCTTGCCGCCTCTCTTTTCAATTACCTTTTCAATAGTTCCTACAAGTATACTCTTTGGAACTGTCATACTAATATCTCTTGTAGTTGCTGGATATTTTGCAATTCCTGTATATTTTCTGTCAAAGCTTGCCTTATCAACAACCTGTGGCATATCAATTACAGCAACATATACTCTATCTGCAATATCATAATTATCAAGTACCTGTGGATGTACCTCACCTAAATAACCAATAACACTACCATCTAATATGATATCAGCTTTACGACCTGGGTGCAAGAAATTCTTCTTTGTATCCGGACTATATTCAAGCTTTGTCTTAATACCAAGTTTGTCGATAAATTCTTCTACAACACCCTTCATTGTGAAGAAATCGCCTTCTCCATACATACCAAGAACAAACTGCATTCTTTCTTCTGGAAGCTCTGTAAGAGGAAGGCTCTTTGGTAAATAAATATTACCAAGCTCATATAATCTTACATTCTTATTTCTTCTGTTATAGTTTGTTGATAATGATGTAAGCATACCATTTAATACAGAAGTTCTCATAATACTATAATCTTCACCTAAAGGGTTCGAAATAGTAACTGTATTTCTTAATACATCATCTTCATCAAGCAATAATTTATCAAATACCTTAGGACTTTCAAATGAATATGTCATTGACTGTGAAAATCCACAGAATTCTGCTATATCTCTTGCAATAGCTTCAACTCTCATCTTAAATGAAAGCTTACCTGTTGTTGCTTCACCACTTGGAAGTGTAACAGGAATATTATCATATCCGTAGAATCTAGCCACTTCTTCTGCAAGGTCAGCTATACATTCAACATCCTGTCTGAAACTTGGAACCACTACTTCCTCTGTCTCTTCATCATATTTTAAATCAACAAGTTTAAAATATGAAATCATTTCAGCCTTTGGAATATCTGTTCCTAACAATCTATTAATTCTGTCTGCGTCAAATTTAACTCTTACTTCTTCTTTTTTAACTGGATAAACATCTACAACGCCACCTACAACTTCACCTACACCAAGTTCTTCAATTAACTGACATGCTCTGTTTATAGCATCAATAGCATTGTTAGGGTCCAATCCCTTTTCAAATTTACCGGAAGCATCTGTTCTAAGACCTAACTTCTTACTTGATAATCTTACATTAGTACCGTCAAAACAAGCAGCTTCAAATAATACTGTCTTTACATTATCAGTAATCATTGAATTTTCGCCACCCATAATACCTGCAACACCAATTGCTTTTTCATTGTCACAAATCATAAGCATTGTATCATCAAGTGTTCTTACATTACCATCAAGTGTTGTAAATTCTTCACCATTATTTGCACGTCTTACAATAATCTTGCTTCCTGCAATTGTATCATAATCATAAGCATGCATTGGCTGACCAAACTCTTCCATAACATAATTTGTTATATCAACAAGATTATTAATTGGTCTGATACCGCTTGCTGCAAGTCTTCTTTGCATCCATTCAGGAGATGGTCCTATCTTAACATTTTTAACCATTCTTGCACAGAAACGCTTACATAAATCTTGTGCCTGTACATCAACTGCAAACATAGTATTTACATCCTCTGAATTACCTGTTTCCTTTACTACAGGAGGACAAAATTCTTTTCTAAATGTAGCAGCAGCTTCTCTCGCAATACCAATTACCGAGAAACAATCTACTCTATTTGATGTTACTTCATATTCAAATACTGTATCATTTAAACCTAATAACTCAACTGCATTTGTACCAACCTCTGTATCCTGTGGTAAAATGTAAATACCATCCTCTGGTGCTTCAGGATAAAATTCTCTGCTTGAGCCTAACTCTTCAATAGAGCACATCATACCACATGATTCAACACCACGAAGCTTACCCTTTTTAATCTTAATGCCACCTTCTGTCTTTGAACCATCGTGACCACCAGCTACACGACCACCGTCTAATACTACTGGTACTTTGTCTCCTTCTTTAACATTAGGTGCTCCTGTTACAATCTGAATTGTCTCACTGCCAATATTTACCTGACATACAATAAGCTTTGTTGCATCAGGATGTGCTTCTATCTTTTCAATCTGACCAACCACAATTTTATCAAGGTCCTTATCAAGCTGTTCAAAGCCTTCTACCTTTGTACCTGACAAAGTCATGGCATCTGTATATTCCTGCGCTGTAACGTCTAAATCTTTTACATACGCTTTAATCCATGATAACGCTGTATTCATTCCTTACATCCTCCATTCCTAGAACTGCTTTAAAAATCTTGTATCGTTTTCATATAAAAGACGCATATCATCAATTTCATATTTCAATAATGCAATTCTTTCAAGTCCGATACCAAAAGCAAATCCTTGATATTCATTAGGGTCAATCTTACATCTTTCAAGAACCTTAGGATGTACCATACCACAACCTAAAATCTCTATCCAGCCAGAACCCTTACACATTCTACAACCCTTACCTGCACACTTAAAGCAAGTAACATCCACTTCTGCACTTGGCTCTGTAAATGGGAAATGATGAGGTCTGAATTTAACCTTTGTCTCTGGTCCAAATAACTCTCTTGCAAATTCTGCTAAAGTACCCTTTAAATCTGCAAATGTTATATTCTTATCTATTACAAGTCCTTCAATCTGATGGAATGAAGGAGAGTGTGTTGCATCAACTTCATCTGAACGGAAAACTCTACCAGGCGCAATCATTCTAACAGGCATCTTACCTGTTTCCATATATCTTACCTGTACTGGTGAAGTCTGAGTTCTTAAAACTATATCTTTGTTGATATAAAATGTATCCTGTTCATCCTTAGCTGGGTGATTAGCCGGTATATTAAGCGCTTCGAAATTATAATAATCATATTCTACTTCAGGACCTTCAACCACTTCATAACCCATACCGACAAATATTCTTTGAACTTCTTCTAAAGCAATTGTGTTAGGATGTCTGTGACCTACATTATTCTTCTTAGCAGGTAAAGTAACATCAATAACCTCTGCCTTTAACTGCTCTTCTCTAAGTTTAGCCGCCATTGAAGTTTTTGTACTTTCAATAGCTTCTTCCACTGCCTGACGAACAGTATTCACCATCTGTCCAAATGCCGGTCTTTCTTCTGCTGATAAATCCTTCATGCATTTCATAATTTCAGTAACTTCACCTTTTTTACCTAAAAAAGCTACTCTGATGTCGTTTAACTGTTCAAGGGACTGAGCACTGTTAATCTGTGCTAAAGCCGAATCCTTGATGTTTTGTAATCTTTCTTTCACCTTGTATTCCTCCTAAAAGTATTTTGTATTTGATGGAGTTTTTATGCTATATGGAATTTCTTATAGTATATTAAAGTAGACAAGTCCACACATGCTCCTTATAGCCATATCTTATAAGGGACTTGGCTACTTTAGACGCCGAACGCGGTCGCCTAAGCGACTTTCTTCCTTACGCGTGAGTGCGCATCTTGCGAAGCATTTTTATGCTATAAGGGATTTCACGCAATGGAATTTCTTATAGCATAAAAAAACTCCATCCCTAAAGGGACGGAGAAAAATTCCGCGGTACCACCCTAATTCCTGTTATAAACAGGCACTTAAGATATGCGTAACGTGCATCAAACGTCACAGCTTACTATTAGTTCAGCCATGCAACTCCGGTGGGAAATTCAATATATATCTGAACTTAAAGGAACTTCCAGCCAATGATTCCTTCTCTCTGTAAGAAGCTATATATCTACTTAACACCTTCACAGTCTTTCAATATTCACATATCGTTTATGATACTACATTTTTTTGAGGTTGTCAAATGTTTTATCACATAAAATATATCCCAAACACCTTCTTTAAATAATCCGAAAACCTTGCTTCCTTTACATCTTCATCTGCCAATATATTTACAAAACCTATCTCTTTTCCATTGTATGTATAAGTAATTCTTCCTACTATATCACCTTTATTTATAGGTGCTTTTAAGTCCTGTACGTATTCTATCTTAGATTCTACCTTTGACTTATCAATACTTTCTGTAAATAGGTGATTAAAATCTTTTTCATAAATACAACGCACCTTTTCTTTTACTCCGTCCTTTATAGGTACTTCTTCTAAAACCGGCATATTTTCATCCTTATACAAGGAACATATTCCATATCCATAGTTAATTAAGGTTACTGCATCTGAAAATCTTGTTTTGCTGTTTGGTGCAGCTAAAATTACTGCTATAAGATCTATACCATTTTTGCTTGCGGTGGCGCTAAGACAACATTTTGCAATGGAGGTCGAGCCAGTCTTTAAACCTGTTATGGTTCCTTCCATTTGCTTTACAAGCTTATTAGTATTAGTTAGACCAAATTCACTGTCTCCTTTTCGTGTGCTGTGTGTAATTGTGTCCATCCATATTGTTGAGTAGTTATAAATTTCAGGATATTTAGTTATAAGTTCTCTTGACATAAGTGCAATATCTCTTGCTGACATTTTATGTCCGTCCACGTCAAGACCACAACAATTAACAAAGTTTGTATTTGTCATAGAAAGACCTTTTGCTCTTTCATTCATTTTTGCAACAAATGCAGCCTCTGTACCAGCTATATGCTCTGCCATGGCTACTGCTGCATCATTAGCACTGGCTACTGCTATACATTTAATCATAGTGTCTACCGTCTGCTTTTCCATAGGCTCTAAAAACACCTGGCTTCCGCCCATTGAAGCAGCATTTTCTGATACGGTCACTTCATCCGTAAGCTTAATTGTGCCCGCTTCAATGGCATCAAATATCAAGAGCAAAGTCATAATTTTAGTTACACTTGCCGGAGGTAGCATTTCATCTGCATTTTTCTCATATATAACCGTCATTGTTGAGGCTTCCATTAGTATTGCTGATGGTGTTTCTATCTGTGGCGCATTAGCCCATATAAGGTTTATATCACACATAAGTAAAACAGTAGCAATTATTACACAAAATATTTTTTTCAAAGTAAAAACCCCTTCACATCTTTATACTATTGTAATGTGAAGAGGTTAAAAATATTACTTAAAAAATCCTTTTTTCTTTTTAGTTTTATCTTTGTCGTCGTCATCAGGATCTTTTTCCCCACGCATAGCGCGGTCAAATGCCTTTAGTGCTTCCTTCTGTTCTGAATTAAGATTTTTAGGTACTGATACCACGAATGTAACATAATGGTCACCACGTACTTGCTTATTTCTAAGCGTTGGAACACCTTTTCCTTTAAGTCTTACCCTTGTATCTGTCTGAGTGCCTGACTTAATATCATACATTACATCACCATCTACTGTGGCAACCTTTACTTCGCCACCTAATGCTGCTGTTGCAAAGGAAATTGGTACTGTTGAATATATATCATAATCCTGTCTTCTAAATGTAGGGTGATTTGATACTACTACTTCAACTAAAAGGTCGCCTCTCGGACCACCATTAGTCCCCGGTTCTCCCTTTCCTGCAATTCTTATACTCATACCAGAACTAATACCTGCAGGAACGCTAACTTCTATTTTCTTTCTCTTGCTTACATATCCGCTTCCGTAACAGTCACTACATTTTTCTTTAATAATAGTTCCTTTACCGTTACAATCCGGACATGTTGCAACATTTCTCATTGTGCCAAATAAAGATTGCTGTGTATATACAACCTGACCCTTACCACCACATTTTGTACATGTCTGTGGCTGTGTGCCTGGTTTTGCACCACTGCCCTTACATGTAGGACATTCTTCCTTTAAGTTAATATCAAGTTCTTTAGTTGTTCCGAATACAGCCTCTTCAAATGTAATACGAAGAGAAGCTCTAAGATTAGCACCCTGACGTGGTCCGTTACTTCTTGATGAACGTCTTCCGCCACCAAACAAATCACCAAACATACCAAAGATATCATCCATATCGAAATCAAATCCGCCTGCATATCCGCCACCGGCACCACCGCCGCCTTGTTCGAATGCTGCATGACCAAACTGGTCATACTGTGCTCTCTTTTGGGCATCACTAAGTACTGCATATGCTTCTGATGCCTCTTTGAATTTAGCTTCAGCATCAGCATCACCCGGATTAGTATCCGGATGATATTTCTTTGCTAATTGTCTATATGCTTTTTTTAATGCGGCATCATCTGCATCCTTAGGCACGCCTAAGACTTCGTAATAATCCCTTTTGTCTGCCATTTTAAATCTCCATTCCGAAGCGTCATTGACTTGATTTAGCAAGTCATATTTATCAGAATTTGCAAAGCAAATTCCTAATTAACTTGCGTTAGCAAGTTATATGTGCATCAAGCTATTTGTGACGCTTCGGCACAAATAGCCAAGCGAATCATATTCGCTTTGTGAAACAAACAGCACATCAGTGTGTTTTTTCA
Organism: Lachnospiraceae bacterium; assembly: GCA_045543455.1. Classification (GTDB taxonomy): domain Bacteria; phylum Bacillota; class Clostridia; order Lachnospirales; family Lachnospiraceae; genus SIG291. The sequence goes on along the minus strand of JAZQMK010000081.1, from coordinate 21,108 downwards.
CACTATCACCTTTAATTAAACTTCTCTGTAATCGCCGTCAATTACATCATCATCTGCTGATGAAGTTGCACCTGCGCCCATATCGCCCATATCAGGACCTGCACCTTGTGCATTTGACTGCTCATATAACTTAGCAAATAATGCTTGTGCGCTGTTCATTAACTTTTCTTTTCCAGCCTTTAATTCTTCAAGGTCTGCATCTGAAACATTGTCTGGTGTTGTTCTGTCAACAACTGCCTTTAATGCGTTTAAGTCAGCTTCTACTGCTGCCTTTTCATCAGCACTTACCTTATCGCCTACTTCATCTAAAGCCTTTTGTGTCTGGAATACGATTGAGTCAGCATCATTTCTTGCATCAATGCCTTCTTTTCTCTTCTTATCCTGTGCTTCGTACTCAGCAGCTTCTTTTACTGCCTTTTCGATATCTTCATCTGACATATTAGAGCCTGAAGTAATTGTAATGTGTTGTTCCTTACCTGTTCCTAAATCCTTAGCTGAAACATTTACAATACCATTTGCATCGATATCAAATGTAACTTCGATTTGTGGAACACCTCTTCTTGCTGGTGGAATACCATCTAATCTGAATTGTCCAAGTGACTTGTTATCCTTAGCGAATTGTCTTTCACCCTGAACGATATTGATATCTACTGCTGTCTGGTTATCTGCTGCTGTTGAGAATACCTGACTCTTCTTTGTAGGAATTGTTGTATTTCTTTCGATTAATCTTGTAGCAATACCACCCATAGTTTCAATGCTTAATGAAAGTGGTGTTACGTCAAGTAATAAGATTTCGCCCGCACCTGCGTCACCTGCTAATTTACCACCCTGAATTGAAGCACCTTGAGCTACACATTCATCTGGGTTAAGTGACTTATTAGGCTCCATACCTGTTAATTGTTTTACCTTATCTTGAACAGCTGGAATACGTGTTGAACCACCAACTAATAATACCTTTGATAATTCACTTGCATTAAGACCTGCATCCTTTAATGCGTTCTGTACCGGAATAACTGTTCTTTCTACTAAATCATGTGTTAATTCATCAAATTTAGCTCTTGTAAGGTTCATTTCAAAATGCTTTGGACCTTCACTTGTAGCTGTGATGAATGGAAGGTTGATGTTAGTTGTTGTAGCTGAAGATAACTGCTTCTTAGCTGTTTCAGCAGCTTCCTTTAATCTTTGCATAGCCATCTTATCTGTTGATAAATCTACGCCTTCGTTCTTCTTGAATTCAGCCACCATATAATCAACAATCTTCTTATCAAAGTCATCACCACCAAGTCTGTTATCACCTGATGTAGCTAATACTTCGATAACACCGTCACCAATTTCGATAACTGATACGTCAAATGTACCACCACCTAAATCGTATACCATAATCTTTTGTTCATGCTCATTGTCAAGACCATAAGCTAGGGCTGCTGCTGTTGGCTCGTTGATAATTCTCTTAACATCAAGGCCTGCAATCTTACCTGCATCCTTTGTAGCCTGTCTTTGGGCATCGTTAAAATATGCCGGAACTGTAATAACAGCTTCTGTAACCTTTTCACCTAAATAGCTTTCAGCATCTGCCTTTAACTTTTGAAGAATCATAGCTGAAATAGCCTGTGGTGTATATTGCTTTCCATCAATATCCACCTTGTAATCTGAACCCATTTCTCTCTTAATTGATGAAATAGTCTTATCTGCGTTAGTAACTGCCTGACGCTTTGCAGGATCACCTACTAATCTTTCTCCTGTCTTTGTAAATGCCACAACCGATGGAGTTGTTCTTACACCTTCTGCATTAGCGATTACGACTGGTTCTCCACCTTCCATAACTGCAACACATGAATTAGTTGTACCTAAATCAATACCAATAATCTTACCCATTCTTTTTTTCCTCCTAAAAATATTAAAATCTGTTAATTTGCAACTTTTACCATACTATGTCTAAGTACGGATTCTTTATACATATAACCCTTTTGGAATTCTTCCACAATTTCATTTTCCGAATAATTGTCATCATCAATATGCATAACTGCATTATGAAGATTAGGGTCAAATGTCTGTCCAACAGCCTCTATTGGAACTACTTTTATCTCTTCAAGAGTTGTTATAAACTGCTTGTAGATTTTGTTCATACCTTCTGCAAATGCTGATTCATTCTCACCAGCCGGTACAGATGCCAAACCTCTTTCAAAATTGTCTACAATTGGAAGCATCTTTAACAGTGCATCCTTTGCACCAAATTCGTACATCATTGATTTTTCTTTTTCTGTACGCTTCTTGTAATTGTCAAATTCTGCTAACAGTCTTCTATATCTGTCATTCAAAGTTTCAATAAGTTCATCCTTTGAATCTTTCTCATCCTGAGACTCCTCTGTAGCTTCATCTACTGTTTCTTCGGTAACTTCTTCTACAACCTCTTCTACAGTTTCTTCAACTTCTGGGTTGCTTTTTTTCTTAGCTGCCACTACCTTACCACCTTTCTATTTCTTAAATACTGTATCTAGTTGTTCTTTTACTATCTTAAGATTCTCGACAACCTTCTCGTAATCCATTCTCTTAGGTCCAATTATTCCAATTGTTCCCCTAACACCTTCTTCTAATTCATAGGTTGCAGTGACTACACTACAATCTTTCATAGTCTTTACCGGTGTCTCATTGCCTATATAAACCTGTATACCTTTCTCTCCACTTTCTTCAAGTGAATCTGTAATAAGACTTGTTAAAAGTTCCTTTTCCTCAAAGGTACAGATAAGCTCACTAGCCTTATTGCTATCACTCAGCTCAGGATATTTGAAAATGTTAGTAGCTCCTGAAGTGTATATCTCTAAGTCATCTTCATCACTTAATGTGTCTGCCACTACATCAATAACCTTCTTTATAAGGTCAATATGCTCTCCTGCCTGATTCTTAATCTTTGAAACTATGGAAAGATTAATCTCTTCTAAGGTCAATCCGTTGAGCGTACTATTTAACAAAATGTTCATCTTAAGCACAGTTTCATTATCAATCACTGTATCTAAATCTATCATTCTGTTCTTAATAATGTTGCCATCCATAACTATAACGGTTAGAAGCTTATTATCATCTATAAGTGATAATTGTATGAACTTAAGTCTGCTCTTATTGCTCTTTGCCGTGGTTACCATAGTTGCATAGTTGGTATTATCAGCCAATATCCTTGCAACATTCTGAAGCAACACTTCAACCTTATCAACCTTTTCAATAAGAAATGTCTTAAGATCTTCAACTTCCTTTTCCTTATTATTAAGTTCCTTTTCTTTATCAGCCATCATATTGTCAACATATAGTCTGTAACCTTTATCTGTCGGAATACGACCTGCTGATGTATGTGGCTGAACGATATAGCCCATCTCTTCTAAATCTGCCATCTCGTTACGTATAGTTGCCGAACTTAAGTTAAGGTCTGTATACTTAGAAATCGTTCTGGAAGCAACCGGTTCACCTGTCTCTAAATAATTACGAATAATTGCCTGCAGTATCTTATACTTCCTGCTATCCAGTTCCATTAGCTCCCACCTTTCTTTGTTGTTAGCACTCCTTTAAGTTGAGTGCTAACAATTTATATATATAAAATATCACTACTAAAAACAAATGTCAATAGATTTTTTAAGAAATTATATATTTTTGTTCTACTTTAACTATAACAAAAAGAACAACCCTAAAGTTGTCCTTTTAATCTTATTGTTTCCATTCATATATCTTCTTTATAGGAATACTGTTATCCTGTAGGGCTTCTCTGGGAATAAATCCTACAAAGGAATTTCCTATTGAACAAAAAAGAGTCCACATCAGTGATATGAACTCTTACCTATATCTTATAATTTTATAATTCCAAATGCATTTAAGATTGAGCTTACGAGTATAAGTACAAGTAAGATTGGTGATACCCATTTAACAAGTACTACATAGAGTTTCTCACTCTTAAACTTATTAGTTGATTTTTTTACTTCATCTGTAACAGTCTTTGGTTTTACAACAAATCCAATAAATAAGCATATAAGCAATGCAACAATTGGCATAAGCACACTATTTGAAATAAAGTCAAACATATCAAGTATAGTCATTCCATTAAAGCTTATGTTATCCCATACGCCAAAGCCTAATGAAGAAGGTATTGCCATAAGAATTGTGTAAATTGTTACTAAAACTGTAATTACCTTACGGTTCTTACCTGTCATATCAACAAATATAGAAACCACTGTTTCCATAAGTGAAATAGATGATGTAACCGCTGCAAAGAATACTAATACGAAGAATGCTGCACCAATTACATTAGATGCCACCATACTTCCAAATACCTTAGGTAATGTTATAAACATAAGTGTTGGACCTGCCTGAAGTGCTGACTGGTCACCACCTGAGAAAACAAATACAGCCGGTACAATCATAAGACCTGCTAAAAACGCAATAGCCGTATCAAAGATTTCGATACTTCTTACACTGCTTTCAATATCTGCATCCTTAGGAATATATGAACCATAAGTAATCATAATACCCATAGCAAGTGACATTGAATAGAACAACTGACCTGCTGCCGCTAAAAATGCATTACCATTAATCTTTGATAAATCAGGCTTTAAATAATATACTAAACCATCTGTAGCACCCGGTCTTGTTATAACAAATATAGCTATAATCAAAGATAAAACTACAAGCACAGGCATAAGAACCTTACTGATATTTTCAATACCTTTATTAACGCCAAGTAAAATTACAACCATAGTTGCAACAATAAATAAAACTAACCATATAATAGGCTCTGTTGGATTTGTAATAAATCCTGTAAAGAAGTCATCTGCTACAGCATCTTTAGCACCACCTGTTAAATAAACTGTTGCAAACTTAAGTACCCAACCGCCGATTACGCAGTAATAAGGTAAAATGATAATCGGCACTATACTTGCAAGTACGCCAATAAATCCACTTCTTCTATCAAGTTCCTTAAATGCAAACAATGCACTCTTGCCAGTCTTACGACCTATTGCAATCTCTGTTATTAAAAGTCCAAAACCAAATGTTATTGCTAACAAAAGATATATAAGAAGGAAGCTTCCTCCACCATATTTTGCTGCCAAATATGGAAATCTCCATATATTACCAAGACCTACTGCTGAGCCTGCTGCTGCAAGAATAAATCCCAGCTTGCTTGAAAAACCATGTTTCTCTTTCATTGTAATCCTCCAATAATTTGCTATTCGCTTATGTAAGCGCCACTAATTATGTATTATAACATAAGATGTACAAAAATGGAAACACTTTTTACATCTGCTTCCTAACTATCTTATATTCGTCATTACTCTGGAAATATGGACACTGCTTATAATCTGATGTTACAAATCTCATGTAATCATCTTCATCCATATTTACATCACACACATACTCTTCTGTGTCTTCATCATATATTAAATTATTGCAATAATCACAGCTTGCCATACATCTCACCCATTCCACTAAAATCTAAGTTTGCCAATTCGTCTGCTGGAAGCACCAGTGCAAATCTTACATAACCTTCGCCAAGACTTCCAAAGCTTGAACCCAGTGTACAGATAATTCCTGTTGTCTCTAAAAGCTTTATACAAAATTCCTCTGAACTAAGTCCCACATCAGGAATCTTTGCCCATACAAACATTGTACCCTCTGATGGTTTTAATTTAAAGCCATTATCTAATAACACCTTGCACAAAGCATCTCGTCTTCTTTGGTATTCTTCTCTGTTTTTTGCCACCTCTGACTGGTCGCCATTTAAGGCTTCAATGGCTGCAGCCTGTACTAAAAAGCTTGTACCATAGTCAAATTGCGAACGAAGCTGGCTGAATTTTTCAATATATTTTTCATTGCCCATAAGAAATGAAATTCTAATACCAGTAAGGTTATAAGTCTTTGAAAGGGAATTAAATTCAAGGCCTATTTCCTTAGCCCCAGGAAGCTCTAAGAATGAAAAGCTTTCCCTGCCATCATATATAATTTCCGAATATGCGTTATCATTTATTACTATGATATCGTATTTCTTGGCAAATTCAATAAGCTTTACGTAAAATTCCTTATCTGCGCATGTGCAGGTCGGATTAAGTGGATATGAAACTATAATAAGCTTAGCTTTTCTTGCCACTTCCTCATCTATTGAATCAAAGTCAATCAGATAATTGTTTTCTGGCAAAAGCTCATAATAGCATACCTTTGCGCCGTTAAGATATGGACCTGTCTCAAATATAGGATATCCCGGATTAGGTACTAACACCACGTCGCCTTCATTGCAAAATGTAAGTGCAATGTGAGCCATACCTTCTTGCGTTCCTGCAACGGACATTATTTCACCCGCTTTAAGTTCTACATTGTATCTTCTCTTGTACCAAGCAATTACTGCATCGGTAAGTTCTTTTGTATCACCAAGGGAATATTTGTAATTATCTGGATTAAGAGAAGCCTTACTTACCGCCTCCATAATCGCCTTACTTGGAGCAAAATCCGGTGTTCCAACAGAAAGATTAGTTACCTTCATACCTTTCTTAATAAGTTCTTCTTTTTTCTCATTTAAAATATTAAAAATGTTTGGGCCAAATGTCATAGCCCTGTTTGAAAAGTTCGTGTTCATAGTTCATCCTTTATTTTTATATTATTTTCCAAATCGTTTCTTATCAATCATTTTAAAAAAACTCTTTTTCAGCTCTTGTGGTCTATAAAAAAACTGTTGTTCTGATTTGCTTAAACGATTTTCGTTTTTCTTTATCTTCAATAATTCCATAGTGCAAATAAAATCTGCTGCTTGTAATAATCTATATTTTTGTGGTTCTGCTTTCCTAAATTCAACATTTGCAAAATGAATTGAAAAAACGGTATTTAAAACTGCCCCAAGTTCAATCTGTCCATTATCATAATACACAATTATTTTATCAAAACTATCAAAAAAATCATTATGTTTTTGCACTACATTTGAAATTTCACGTCCCAACCTACCAGAAAGTGATATCTTATCTATAGCTTCCTTGCGATTCACTGAAACAACCTCATATGTTATAGGACTACTCGCAATAAAATTCAGCATTTTAAACAATAATTTTCTGCGTTCATCTATAGGTAATCTTGAAAAAACATCTTCTCTTCTAATAACAGGACCTGTATGTATATATTCAAAATCAAAACCCGAATTTTTAATGCTTTCCTCCAGTTTCTTAACATTTTTATCTATATCGTTTTTCTGTTCATGAAATAAAAGTGTAACTAAATAATATGCTGGTCGTTCAATAACTTCTCCAAAATCTCCCGATTCATCTATAAATATACTAAGTTCCTTCATTACTCCTCCTATAGTAAAAATGGCGGGAAATTCTTCCCGCCTACGGTGGTCCAAAGAGCTCTTGCCCAGACCAAGACTGTAATTTCTTACAGCTATATCTTACTCTTATACTATCATATTTATTCTTCTTATTCAAGAGATTTTCACTATTTTCAACCATCCAACAAATACTCACTCATAACATAATTACTTACATCAATGCCTTTTTTACTAAGTCTTACGTTATCATCATCTTCTATTAACAAGCCTTGCTTAACAAGCTTTTTTGTAACCTTGCCATACACGGTGTCAAATTCTGTTTTGAATCTTCTGTAAAAATACCTCTTAGAGATACCTTCCATCATACGAAGTCCCAAAAACATAAATTCTTCCATTCTGGCATTTTCGCTAAGTTCTTCTTCCTCACAAGGTCCATTAAGTCCATTTGAATCAATATAGCTTTGCAAATCCCTACCGTTAGAAAATCTTACATTTTCAAAAAGCGAAGCCGCACCAATACCAAAGCCTATATAATCTGTGCCTATCCAATAGGATATGTTGTGCTTGCACTCTCTGTCAGGCTTTGCATAATTAGATATCTCATAGCGCTTATATCCTGCCTTATTAAGCATTTTTTCTGTAAGGTAATACATTTCTCGCTCGTCTTCTTCTGATGGTAAATCAAGGTCTGTTGCCTCATAGAGCGGTGTACCTTCCTCTATAATTAGACTGTAGGAAGAAATATGCTCCACACCAAGCTCTATTACCTTTTTTAAGGTGTTTTCATAGCTTTTTACAGTCTGTCCCATAGTCGCAGACATTAAATCCACATTAATATTGTCAAAGCCTGCTGCCCTTAAAATATTATAGCTCTTTATAAAGTCTTCAAAGCTATGAATTCTTCCAAGGCTCTTTAATTCTTCATTATTAGCCGACTGAAGCCCCATACTTATTCTATTGATGCCGGCCTTTTTATACGCATTTGCCTTAGATTTAGTTACAGTACCCGGATTACATTCTATTGTAATCTCTGCAAATTCGCTTACATCAAAATGTTCATATATAGTTTTTATAATTCTTTTAATGTGTCTAGCATCTATTGATGACGGTGTTCCACCACCAATAAATATAGTCTGCACCTGATGTCTAAAGGTATTTTGTCTACATTTAGAAATCTCATTAATCAGCGCATCTATATATGCACTGATTGTATCTTTATTAGCAGGTGCCGATAAAAAATCGCAATATACACATTTTTTCATACAAAAGGGGATATGTATATATATCCCCAGTGGTTTTTTCATCATATTAAACTCCGTTTATTTATCGTCTAACTTTAATACACTCATAAATGCCTGTTGTGGTATCTCTACGTTACCGATTTGTCTCATACGCTTCTTACCTTCTTTTTGCTTTTCAAGAAGCTTTCTCTTTCTTGAGATATCACCGCCATAGCATTTTGCAAGTACGTCTTTTCTTACAGCCTTAACTGTTTCTCTTGCTATAACCTTGCTTCCAATAGCTGCCTGAATAGGTACTTCAAATAGCTGTCTTGGAATCTCTTCTTTAAGCTTTTCACACATTTTTCTACCACGTTCATAAGCTGTGCCTGTATGAACGATAAATGATAATGCGTCAACTTCTTCCTTGTTGATAAGGATATCAAGCTTACAAAGAGATGACTTTTCGTAGCCCTTAATATCATAATCAAAGGATGCATATCCTCTTGAACGTGACTTTAAGGCATCAAAGAAATCATAAATGATTTCGTTAAGAGGCAAGTCGTATTTTAACAATGCTCTTGTCTCTTCAATATATTCCATACCAAGATATGTGCCTCGTCTTTCCTGACAAAGCTCCATAATTGGTCCGATAAATTCTGTTGTAACCATAATCTCTGCCGATACAATTGGCTCTTCCATATGGTCAATCTCTGATGGGTCTGGTAAATTAGATGGATTAGTAAGCTCAATTACATCACCATTAGTCTTATATACCTTATACACAACGCCAGGCGCTGTAGTTACCAAATCAAGATTATATTCTCTCTCAAGTCTTTCCTGAATAATCTCTAAATGTAAAAGGCCTAAGAAACCACATCTGAAACCAAAACCTAATGCTATAGAGGTCTCTGGTTCAAACTGTAATGAAGCATCATTAAGCTGCAGCTTTTCAAGGGCATCTCTTAAATCCTGATATTTTGAACCATCCGCTGGATACATACCACAGTATACCATTGGATTAACCTTCTTATATCCCGGTAATGCTTCCTTACATGGATTAGCATTATCAGTGATTGTATCACCAACACGTGTATCCTTAACATTCTTAATGCTGGCTGTAATATAGCCTACCATACCTGCCGAAAGCTCATCACATGGAATAAATTGTCCTGCACCAAAATATCCTACTTCTACAACTTCTGCTGTAGCGCCTGTAGCCATCATCTTAATAGAAGTACCCTTCTTTACAGTACCTTCCTTAATTCTGCAAAATACAATTACGCCCTTATAAGAATCATATAAAGAGTCAAATATAAGTGCTTTAAGTGGTGCATTTGCATCACCAACCGGAGCCGGAATCTTACTTACTATCTGCTCTAAAACCTCTTCGATATTGATGCCTACCTTTGCTGAAATAAGCGGTGCATCCTGCGCTTCGATACCAATAATATCTTCTATCTCTTCAATTACTCTTTGTGGATCTGCACTTGGTAAATCTATCTTATTAATAACCGGAAATACATCCAAATCATGGTCAAGAGCTAAATACACATTAGCAAGTGTCTGAGCCTCAATACCCTGCGCCGCATCAACTACTAAAATAGCTCCATCACAGGCTGCAAGGCTTCTTGAAACCTCATAATTAAAGTCTACGTGTCCTGGTGTATCAATAAGGTTGAAAATATATTCTTCACCGTCATTTGCCTTATATACTATACGTACAGTCTGAGCTTTAATAGTTATACCTCTTTCACGCTCTAAATCCATATTGTCAAGAACCTGAGCCTGCATCTCACGACTTGTGAGAAGACCGGTTTTTTCAATTATTCTGTCTGCTAAGGTTGACTTACCGTGATCAATATGTGCTATAATACAAAAATTTCTAATTTTACTTTGGTCAATACCAGCCATACTCTTTACGTAAAATCCTTTCTTATAATGATTAGTGCATTTCGCACACTTCAACTAGTTTATTATATCTTATGAAATAAATATCGTCAATAAATTCTATTTGATATTATTCAAATTTAGCCTTATAATGTATAGGGAGGTTTTGATTACTATGATTTTAGAAATAATACTTTTTACACTAATGACATTTTGTATTATATATCCGATAGTAATATGTATTTACTCTGGCTGGAGCGGATTTTTATTTTTCTGGTTTATCTTAGCCGTAGTATTATATTTATGGGCAACATTTCACAAAGCACACCGCCAAGAAATTTTTAAGCTTACACCAAGCATATTTATAAGCTTTTATGCCCTTCTTGGAATATTGGCTTTCCTATTCATTTTTATGGAGTTTCATATATTTAGTTCAATGAATAATAAGGCAACACCAGGAGCTGAATATATCATAGTTTTAGGAGACCGAGTTATTGAAGATGAACCTTCTAAGACCTTAGAACAAAGACTTAATGCAGCATATGAATACTGGAAAAATAACAAAAATGCTGTTATAATTTTATCCGGTGGACAAGCCGATGACGACATTGCCCAATCTATTGTAATGAGAAGCTACCTTATGCGTATGGGCGTTGATTCTACCTCTATAATTATGGAGGATGAATCTGTAAGTGTATTTTCAAGCATTCTCAATTCAGTAGAATATATTAACAATACTAAATCAAAAACAGTAGTTATAGCCAGCGATTATAATGCATTTCGTGCATTACAATTTTTAAAAAATCAAGGTTATGAAAACAGCGAAGTTATTGCCACCAAATCTGATAAAGTTTTGTGGTTAAACTATATGGTACGTGAAGCATTTGCACTGACAAAAGATATTTTACTTCACGGCCTAAAATTATAAATACAGGAGGTATATTTTATGTTTACATTCAACAATGAAATTAACGCAACACCTTGCGAACCAGGTGTTTCAAGAAAGGTATTATCATACTCAGATGAGCTTATGATGTGTGAAATTACATTTGAAAAAGGTGCCAAAGGCAACTTCCATTCTCACAAGCATTTACAAATTACTTACATTGCAAAAGGAAGCTTTGAGTTTACAATAGACGGCGAAACTAAGATTGTTAATCAAGGTGACAGCGTGTATATGCCATCAAATGCAGTTCATGGCGTGACATGCTTAGAAGAAGGTATTTTAGTTGACGTATTTAATCCTATGAGAGAGGATTTTGTATAAATGAACAAGAAAGAAATCCTAGAGATACGCAAGCTTTTCACAAGAGACGACAACATAATACGCAAAATGTGCGCCTGCTATGTTGACTCTGAAAAAAATATTATTTCCACATTTACTGATTCTTTCCATGCTCTTTCTGAGGGAGACTCTTTTAAATATCTTGATTTATTTAAACAAACTCTTTCCGGAAGCTTAGGTAAAAATCTTCTAAATATGGAATTTCATTTAGATGAGGAAAAAGAAGGTGGCAAGGCTGAATTTTTATATCGTTTGAAGCAATCTCAATTAAATGATTCTGCTCTTGTAGAAGAATTTTTCAATCGCATCATTGAAAATTATGACTACAATATGAACTATTACATAACTCTTATTTATGCAGTATATGATGTTCCAGGTCGTTCAAGTGATGGTGAAGAAATGTTTGATGCTTCAGATGCAACCTATGATTACATTTTATGCAGTATCTGCCCTGTTAATCTTTCAAAGGGAGGATTATCATATAATATTACAGACAATATTTTTGAAGAACGTACTCGTGACTGGATTGTTAATCCACCACAAAATGGTTTCTTATATCCTGCCTTTAATGACAGAGCTACAGATTTACATGCACTTTTGTACTACGCTAAGGATGTTGAAAATCTTAAACCGGAATTTATTGAAAATGTACTTGGAAGCTACACACCAATTGGTGCTAAGTCTCAAAAAGAAAGTTTCAACAACATAATAAGTGACGTACTTGGCGATGAATGTGAATTTGAAACAGTTGTTAATCTTCACACTGCTCTTAATGAGATGATTGAAGAAAATAAAGAGAATTCAGAACCTCTTACCTTAAGCAGTTATGATGTTAAAACTCTTATTGAAAATAGCTGTAGTGAACCAATTGACACTGATAATTTTGAAAAAGATTTTGAAGAAACAATAGGCAAGGATACAACTCTTTTGGCAACAAATGTTGCTGCTTCAAAGACTTTTGATTTAAAGACACCTGATGTTATTGTTAAGGTTAATCCTGAAAAAGCCGACCTTATTCAAAAACGTGTTATTGACGGCAGAGCCTGCCTAATAATAGAAATCAACGACGGTCTTACAGTTAATGGAATCAATGTTAAAATTTAATTAAGTATTATAAAACTGCTCTAATGATATCAAACGATACCCTTAGAGCAGTCTTTATTATTGTGTCATTTCTATCAAGCCTTGAATATCCTCATAGCTTCCTGTTATGGTTATACCTTGTTCTCTCCAGTTTAAAAAGTAGCCCCAACAGTCTGTCCATATAAAATCCTCCTTATTTTAAGTGGTTATACTATATAGTGCATCTAACCAGCAAAATTTTTTCAAGATTTTAAAATTTTTTCAGAATTTTTTTCAGAAAGGAAAAAGGCAACAAAATGCTGCCTTTTATATACATATATTTCTTATTCTTCTACTGTATAATTAATCTTAATCTCAACTCCTGAGATAATTGAGTATCCGTCCTGACCCCAGCCATATACTAAAAAGCCCTTGTTTGTGCCATTAAGATATTTATCTATGTCTGCTTTTTCAGTTATTGAATATGTCCACTCTTCGCCCCACATCCAACTCTTAGATTCAAGCTCTGTAGCTCCATAATATGTTGTTATAGAACCTTCTTTTGAATAAGCTGCTACTGTTTTTATTGTTGAATATAATTTAACATTAGCCTTTTCCTTACCGCCTGAATCTTTTCTATTTGCAATAAATTCGATACTTGTTATCTTAGCATTAGCACCCAGGGAATTAATATATTCTTTGATTTCATTCATATTAGTAATCTCAAATGCAGTACCACCTATACTAGTCATTCCATTATACCAGTTACCAGTAGCCCATTGATTATTACCACTTGAAGGAGCTGCTGTTCCATTGCCGGTATGCATTACAGGAGATGAATTGGCATATCTTTCATAGGCAGAAGTACCCCAATTTACTTTTATCTGTACACCTGCTGCATTAGCTGTTGAAGATGTAATAGTATTGGCCTGTGGTGGTTTACCTACTAACACCTCGCACTCTGCAAGAACTGTACTATCACTATCTGATACACAGCTTATTACTGTATTTCCTTTAGATAATGCAGTTACAACACCTGATGAAACTGATGCAACTGTCTGGTTAGTACTCTTCCATGTAACAGATGCATTTTCTTTAACAGTAACTGTTGTTGTGGCTTTTTTGCCATTATTAGTTACTGCTGTAATGGTTGTTACACCAGCCTTGTAGCCATATATTTTTCCATCCTTAACCTCGGCGATACTAGCATCTGCTGAGCTATATTTTACATTTTTATCACTTGCGTCATAAGGTGAAAATACAATCTTTATTTCTGCTGTCTGTGGCGCATATTCGTCAATACTTATAGTTAAATCTTTAGTATCACTGACATTTTCTAAAATTATGGAAGTCTCACTAATGCTAATTGCCTTTGGCACTAAATCAATAGACACTTCACGATTTAAAAATGATATGCTCTCTACTTCTACTAATTGTTCTGTATTAACATTTTTAGTTGGGCCTTCGCCACCACCTGTTAAAAACTTCATAAAGTTTAATTTGATTGTTCCATTTGCAACTAAAACTATACCTGTAACTATTGCTGCAAGTAATAACAAGCCTGCTACAGTCTTTATAATGCGTCCAACATTAACACTTTCTCTTTCCTCTTTTACCTTCGCAACTGCAACATTGTTCATCAGTAATTCCTTTTGAAAATCCTCAAGTGTAACTGTTCTTATCTGATAGTTAACTGCCATTGCATTTAATATGGCATTGGCATCACTCTTTTTAATCTTTTTATTATATGCTTTTGGTGTCTTAAGCTCATCCTTACGAGCTCTTGCTTTTGCATCATTTGGTATAATGCCTGTTATGGCAAAATACATAGTGGCAGCTAAAGAATACACCATAAGATTCTCTTGATTTTTCTGGTGTCTATAATATTTTTCTTCCGGTGAAAATCCTTCAACTGTTTCACTTGCAGAAAATTCTATAATTCTAAAGCTTCCGTCATTCATTACAAGAATTCTATCTGGAGTTATTGAATTATGATATATTCCCATAGAAGCCATCTGCTTTAATAATACTATAATATCTATAAATATATTTTCTGCTTCATCATATTTCATATATCCAGTTGAACTTACTAAAGTAGTAAGATTACTTCCTGCAAATGGTTCTGTTACCATATATACGGTATTATTTGTTTTAAAACAATCTCTTACCTTTAAAAGGCCATCTACCATCTTATTCTTTGCTAGCATCTTAGCTTCTGCTATAAATTCGTTGACACCGGCATCAAACCTTTGTCTTTTATCTCCCTTATTTTCAATAATTACATCTTCATCTCCTTCAAGACGCACAACCAAATCAGAAGGCATATATTCTCTAATAGCTACTAATTCATCTGTGGCAATCTCTCTAGCTTCATATGTAATACTATTGTTATTATGTAATAAAAGTTTTCTAATTTTATATTTATCAGCAAGGACTGTTCCGTTTTTTAATGTAGCGGCTTTTCCCATAGCGCTCCTCCTATTATAAAGCTTTCGTATCTTATATTATAACATATCATCATTCTTTTGTAATGTTATTTCTGACAAAAATCTTGAAATTTCTAACTTTTTCCCCTTTTTTTTCAATGGACATGTAATACACAGTCTATCCTTCGCTCTTGTCATGGCAACATAAAACATTCTTCTTTCTTCTTCCAATTCATTTTCCATAACAGCCTTTTTATAAGGTGTCATACCCTCAACTGCATCTATTATATACACAATCTTAAACTCCAAGCCCTTAGCACTGTGCATTGTAGAAAATGTTACTGCATCATAATCATTTTCTCTGCCCTTATCCTCACTAAGCTGCTGTTTATATTCTTCTATATGCGAAAACCACTGCTCGTAGGTCATATAATGTCTTGAATTGTCCTGAATTTCATTTAAAATATCCATTGTATCGTTATAATCAAGCTTTCTGTACTGACAATATTCATGAATGTAATCATCATAGCCCACACCACGTCTTATATAATTAATAGCTGCAAAGGGTGGTAAATCCTGTATAAGCTTTAAGTCTTCTTCAAGCTTATCAATATGGTCTAATATGAAATTTTTCTCAGAATAATAATTACGCAAATGCTCAAAATTAACTGTTTCTTCATCCAGGCAATCTCTGCTGATATATCTGGATGGCTTATTTATAATATTTAAAATATTTTTGCGACTCAAATCCCCGGTTGCCGCTTTTATGTATGCAAATACATTTTTAGCGGTAAAATGCTCATAAATATTTGGTATAACATCCCTTGACTTAAAGGGTATGCTATATTGGGCAAATTTTTCAAGAAGCTGTCTACCCATTGCATTTGTCCTAAAAAGTATGGCAATATCACTATAAGAATATCCTTCTTTTATTCTATCCTGAACACTTTTTAAAATATCCTCATATTCTTCATCTGAATCTGCAAAAAATTTAATCTCTACGTCCTCACCTCTGTCCTTTGCTGTTTTTATAAGCTTATTAAATCGTTGTTTATTATTACCTATTAAACGCAAAGATGCCTCACTTATATTTGCAGTTGAACGATAATTAATGTCTAAGAGTATCTTTTTTGCATTTGGATAATCATTTTCAAAACCTAACATTATACTTGTATCAGAGCCGCGAAAACCATATATACTCTGATCATCATCGCCTACAATAAACATATTATTAAGTGGACTGGCAAGCATTTTCATAATATCATACTGTATCTTATTAATATCCTGAAACTCATCTATAAGTATATACTGATATTTACTCTGCCATTTAGAAAGTATATCCTTACGCTTAGAAAATAAATCATAGCAATATACCATCATATCGTCAAAATCTATTAATTTTTCTCTTTCTAAGCTTCTTGAATAATACTTAAAAATATCCTTAAATACATTTTTACCGCAGCTTACCGGTACATATTCATCAACATTTTCATAAGCTGTCTTTGCCTTACTTATTTCATTTAGAATATCTGAAACAAAATCGTTTTCATCTTCAATCTCTAGCCTATTTGCATATATGTACTCTGTAATTATCTTCCATTGTCGCTCCGGTGATACTACATTGGCAGCCGAATAGTTATATGTATATTTTAAAATTGTGAAAAACAAAGAATGAAAGGTCGCAAATACAACTTTATTACTGCCTGTCATTTTTTCAAATCGTTCTTTCATCTCCCTGGCAGCAGCCTTTGTAAATGTAACCACTAAGATATTACTTGGATTAACTTTATATTTTTCAATAAGATTTTGTGTACGTTTTGTTATAACCGTTGTCTTACCGCTTCCGGGACCTGCTAATACCAGACAAGGACCCTTGTAATGCTCTATAGCCTTTAATTGTGCTTTACTGTACATATTCCTCTCCTCTTAATGATACAACAACCGGACAGGCCTGCCCGGTTGTTAATCTGTAACTTATCTTTAACAGGTACTTTCTATTAATTCAATACCTTTTTTAATTCTTGCAATTGTTTCTTCTTTTCCAATAAGCTCCATTATCTCAAATGCTCCACATGGACTTGTTGGCTTACCAGAAACAGCAGTTCTAAGAGGCCATAATCCCTGACCATTCTTAATCTCTTTCTTAGCAATATATTCCATAATAATATCATGAAGATTTGTTGCCGAAAAATCATCACAAGCCTCTAAAATAGGTAATGTTTCTTTCAAAACTTCATATGATGAATCTGCGTTAGTCTTCATCTTCTTATGTGTATATATCTCTGTTGAGTATTCAGGTAGTTCCTCAAAGAAATCAATCTGCTCCTTAATATCAGGGAAGACTTCAATTCTTGTCTTTACCATATCTGCAATCTTTGTTAAATCCATTGGCTTTTTGATAACTTCCTTTATGTATGGCATAGCCATCTCATAATATATTTCATTATCCATCTTCTTAATGTATTCGCCATTCATCCATTTTAATTTGTTAACATCAAATACAGCTGGGGATTTACCCATTCTCTTATAATCAAAATTTTCTATAAGTTCTTTAAGACTGAAAATCTCTTCATTGCTTTCAGGACTCCATCCAAGTAATGCCACATAGTTAACAATAGCTTCTGTTACAAAGCCCTGCTCTAATAAATCTTCATATGAAGAATGTCCGCTTCTCTTACTTAACTTCTTGTGTTCTTCATTGGTTATAAGTGGACAATGTACATACACCGGAACTTCCCAACCAAATGCATTATAAAGTCTGTTATATTTTGGTGATGATGAAAGATATTCATTACCACGAACCACATGAGTAATTCCCATCAAATGATCATCTACAACGTTAGCAAAATTGTAAGTTGGATATCCGTCTGACTTAATCAAAACCATATCATCAAGTTCTGCATTATCTACAGTTATATCTCCATATATTTCATCTGTAAATGTTGTTGTTCCTGTTGTAGGATTGTTCTGTCTTATAACATAAGGAATACCTGCTGCTAATTTAGCTTCAATCTCTTCCTTTGATAATGAAAGACAATGCTTATCGTAAACAGTAATCTCTTTATCACCTTCGATGCTTGTCTTTAAGCTTTCAAGTCTTTCTTTATCACAAAAACAATAATATGCTTCACCTTTTTCTATAAGTTGCTTAGCATATTCAAGATATATACCTTGTGCCTGTCTCTCACTTTGAACATAAGGGCCAACGCCTCCGTCTTTATCAGGACCTTCATCATGTAAAAGACCTGTCTTTGCAAGAGTTCTATATATTATGTCAATAGCACCTTCCACATATCTTTCCTGATCAGTATCTTCAATTCTTAAAAGAAAATCTCCGTCACTGTGCTTTGCTATTAAATATGCATACAATGCTGTTCTTAAATTACCAACGTGCATCCTTCCTGTAGGGCTTGGTGCAAATCTTGTTCTAACTTTACTCATAACTATCTCCATTCCATTTCTTATTAAAATGCATATTTTATATTAACATTTTTTCTTTTAAATGTCCACAAATCTCTTGTTTATTTTACAAAAATTTAGTATCATATACTATAGCAAATATAGGAGGTTTAATAACATGAATACACTTGATTGTATTAAAACACGTCGTAGTATCAGAAGTTTCAAAGCAGACAAGATTCCTCATGATATCATCGACAATATTATTTATTATTCAACTTACTCTCCTTCATGGAAAAATTCTTTTGTTCCACGATTTATTGCAATCGAGGATACTAATTTAATCA
The DNA here is from genome assembly GCA_045543455.1 of Lachnospiraceae bacterium. Taxonomy (GTDB): domain Bacteria; phylum Bacillota; class Clostridia; order Lachnospirales; family Lachnospiraceae; genus SIG291. The sequence continues at coordinate 2,191 of JAZQMK010000081.1, read as the reverse complement.
ATAAAATTGCTTCTGAATATGTTCCGGAATTTAACAAAGCTAAGATTATAACAGCCCCACTTCTTATGGTGGTTACTGCCATTAAGAACCGTTCTGGTTATGAACGTGATGGTTCTTTTAGTACTGATAAAGGCGACCGTTGGGGATATTTTGATACAGGTATTGCCTGCCAGACTTTAAGCCTTTGCGCTCATGAATATGGTTTAGGCTCTGTTATTTTAGGCTATTATGATGGTGACGGAATTACACATTTACTCAATATACCGGATGATAGAGAAATAATAGCTCTCATCCCTATGGGATACCCTAATGAATCCCCAGAAGCACCTAAGAGACGTGAAGTTTCTTCGGTACTTGAATATCTATAAAGGAGGCTACACATGAGACATTTAATCAGTCCACTTGATTTCTCGGTAGAAGAATTAGACAAGCTCTTAACTCTTGCCGAAGACATCTCAAACAACCCAAAGAAATACGCCAAATGTTGTGATGGCAAAAAACTTGCTACTTTATTTTATGAACCAAGTACAAGAACACGCTTAAGCTTTGAAGCCGCTATGCTTAATCTTGGTGGTTCAATTTTAGGTTTCTCTTCCGCTGATTCTTCTTCAGCAGCAAAGGGCGAAAGCGTTTCTGATACTATTAGGGTAATTTCCTGCTATGCAGATATATGCGCTATGCGTCATCCAAAGGAAGGTGCACCTTTAGTAGCCTCAACTCACTCAAGCATTCCTGTAATCAATGCCGGCGACGGTGGACATCAGCATCCTACACAAACACTTACAGATTTGCTTACAATAAGAGCATTAAAAGGAACTCTTGGCAATATGACCATAGGTCTTTGTGGAGATTTAAAATTTGGCCGTACAGTACACTCTCTCATTCACTCCCTTGTAAGATATGAGAATATCAAATTCGTCCTCATTTCTCCAAAGGAACTAAGAGTACCTGATTATATAAAAGAAGATGTTCTTGAAGAATATGGTGTAGAATATAAGGAAGTTGAAAATCTTGAAGATGTCATGGGCGAGCTTGACATTTTATATATGACAAGAGTTCAAAAAGAACGTTTCTTCAATGAGGACGACTATATCCGTATGAAAGATTTTTACATCTTAGACACTGCAAAAATGAATCTTGCGAAAGAAGATATGTTAGTATTACATCCACTTCCAAGAGTTAATGAAATATCTGTGGATGTTGATAACGATCCTAGAGCCGCATATTTTAAGCAAGCACAATACGGTGTATATGTAAGAATGGCTCTTATTATGACTTTATTGGAGGTGTCTTTAGATGAGCAATAACAATACTATAAGCGTTGGAAAAATTACTAATGGCTTTGTTCTCGACCACATCGAAGCCGGAAAAAGCATGCAAATCTACAACTATTTAGGCTTAGATCGTCTCGATTGCTGCGTAGCCATTATCAAAAATGCTCCTAGCAGTAAAATGGGCAAAAAAGATATTATGAAAATCGAAGGTGGCCTTGACCTTGTTAACCTTGATATATTGGGATTCATCGACCACAACATCACTGTAAATATAATAAAAGACGGAGATATCTGCGAGAAAAAAATCCTAACACTCCCAGAGACAATCACAGATGTAATCAAGTGCCGTAACCCACGTTGTATAACATCAATCGAACAAGAACTAAAGCACATCTTCGTCCTTACAGACAAAGAAAAACAACTATACCGTTGTCGCTACTGCGAAGAAAAATATTCGCGCTAGCAATGAGCAATGCACATAAGTGCTACTACACAACACTTATGAACAAAGCTCCGTAACACTTACTCGAAAAACAGACACTCAGTTATAAAAATGGCAAATCAACCACTGTAAGCTCGCTTATAAGTGGTTGATTTGTTATTTTTATACAACAACGCAGTTGCACAAGTTTACGAGCAAGGTTCGTAAACTTGTGACTGAGTGTCGTACTCTTTCACTTATGTATATGGCGAATGCCGCCTAAACGAACGAACATAGTTCGTGAGTTTTACGACTTAAAGAATTTCTCGCATTCGCTGAATGCCGCGTAAACGAACGAACATAGTTCGTGAGTTTGCACAGTAAAAACAAAGTGGACAAGTCCACTCTTAATTCGCAATAATTTACATTCCTACAGGACTTGTACACTCCCAGCGCCGAGCACGGTCGCGACAGCGACACCTTCCATTCGTGCGAG
>JAZQMK010000080.1:0-2559 GCA_045543455.1 Lachnospiraceae bacterium | reverse complement strand
TCAATCAGATTGGGCATCTCTAAAACCTCTTTTTGTCTTGAATAACTCATACGCATATTCTTGCTGTTTGCAATAGGACGTATTCTGTTTTTTTCCATTGACATTTCACCCCGTTCTTTCTGATTTCAGCTGATTTTCGTTGGTGTAAAAACTAATATTACCATACGAATAAGCATAACACACCACAATAGTGCATTTACCATAATATCACATTGTTTTCAAGGAGTCAAGGGTAAGTTTTACATATTTTGTAAAGTTTTTATTTCCAAATATCCCAGCTTGTATCCTCGCTCCCATTCCCTTGACATCACATCTCCTAACATGTAGTATGTTATTCATAATGTTCTTTACATAATATAAGAAATCTTTATAAGAGGTGTTTTATGAATAAAAAAACAACAAATTTTTTACTAACTTTTGCTTTTATTGTCATCTTGACTATTCTGTATTATGTAATTGGCATATCACCTACTTACTATATTTGTGATGACATTTTTATGAAACAAATTGTTTCCGGCGAGATGCTTGGAGTTCCCGAGGCACATATTTTACATATAGGATACCTTACCGGTTACTTTCTCAAAGTACTATATACTCTATTCCCCCATGTTTCCTGGTATGGAATCCTTTTATTTTCCTATTACTGCATTAGTATAATAGTTATTTTTTACACACTTCTCAAACGTATTGATTCCATTAAAGTCAAACTCACATTTTTAATCTTATTTGCTTTTATTACAATATCCTTTTTATGGATACATATGATTCTGATACAGTATACTACTATTACGGCCATTCTTTGTGCCGCTTCCTTAATCACTTATTATTTATCAAATGATAGTTGTACTCCTTTAGAATACATAAAATCAAACGCAATCAGCTTACTCTTCTTTCTTCTATCCTTTGAATTGCGTGATGTTGCCTGTCTCATGTTTTTGCCGTCATTCTTTTTCATTTCATTGGCAAAATTAATTAAAAATAAGAAGATGTTTTCATCCCTTATCGGCTACGGTTGTTCGTTAATCTGCATTATGTTAGTATGTGTTACCATAGAAAATCTGGCTTATTCTGATGATGACTGGAAAGATTTTCGTACCTATAATAGTGCCCGTGAGCAGATTGTGGACTATAACGGCTTTCCTGATTATGAAGACTATGCATCACACTATAATGCCCATGGCATTAATTATGAATCTTATCAAGCCATTACTTCACACTATCAACTACTATTGGATGAAAATATAGATACTTCCTTTATGACGAGTACCGCATCTATATCATACCGCCCACAGGTAAATATACCATCCATGTTAAGACAGTTTTTAGAATTACATACTACTTCATATAATGACAGACCACTTAACTTAATTGTATATCTCTTATATATTTTTATGTTTTTACTTATTATACTTTCAAAAAGAGTACCTGTTTTATATGAATTACTCGCTCTCTTTGCAGGGCGCATGATTATCTGGGTCTACCTGCTATACATTAATCGCCCACAGCCTCGTGTAACACAAGGCATCTACTTTATGGAATTGATGGTTCTTGTGGCAATCATACTCAAAAACAATCTGTGGTCACCATCATTACAACGAAAAAAAATAGTATATTATGCCATTATGCCTTGTTTTATAGGTTCTTTATTGTTCTTTGGCATTAAATGGGGATTGCCCTTTATGAAAGGAACTCATTATACCAGCGTTGGCAGGATATACATTTACCAAAATTATCGTGAAATAAAAAACTATTTTAACGAACATGAAGAAAACCTTTATCTTTTGGACACTAATAACTTTTGTAACTTTTTAGAGCCGGTTTTCGATAAATCCAATCCAACCAGACATAATACAGTGCTGTTAGGAAGTTGGACAGCAAACAGTCCCTGGACGGACAGTATTGCAGAAAAATATCAAATCACATCATATGAAAAATCAGCTCTTACTAAGAATAATATATTTTTTGTATTTTTCAATTCCGAAACCAAGGAATATGATTATCTTGAACAGTATTTTAAAAGCAAATACCCAAATAGCTCTATCAAAGTACACGATTCATTTAAAACATCAATGGGACTTGAAATACTAATCCTAAAAGCAGAAAATTCTAATTAATTACACAAAAAGGCCTCGTCTTCAGACGAGGCCTTAAAGCTTTCAGTTATTAAATTACTTAAGAGTAACCTTAGCGCCAACTTCTTCAAGTTTCTTCTTGATGTCTTCAGCTTCTTCCTTAGAAGCAGCTTCCTTAAGCATCTTAGGAGCGCCATCTACAACGTCCTTAGCTTCCTTTAAACCTAAACCGGTTACTTCACGAACAACCTTGATAACCTTAACCTTTTCAGCACCTACTTCGGTTAATTCAACGTCGAATTCAGTCTTTTCTTCTGCTGCTTCTGCAGGGCCAGCTGCTGCTACTACAACACCTGCTGCTGCAGATACGCCGAACTCTTCCTCACAAGCCTTTACTAAATCATTTAATTCTAATACAGTTAACTCTTTGATAGCATCGATTAATTCCTGAGCTGATAACTTAGCCATTTTAATATCCTCCATTTAA
>JAZQMK010000079.1:0-18028 GCA_045543455.1 Lachnospiraceae bacterium | reverse complement strand
GTTCTTGAAAATAGGTTTGCTTCTCGATTTCTTCTTTAGTAAACATCATTCCTTCTGGTGCAACAACCCATTTTTCTTCAACGTCATCGTATCTATGAATAATTGCAATAATTATTCCTGTATATTCTTGAACTGGTTCATCCAAGCCTAACAAATAGGCATCTTGTTCTTCGCCATCAGGAGCAATAATCCCTTCAATGTATCCGTAGTTAATTGGATAATACATATCTTTATGTTTAGGATGATAACTCCCCATTGGTCTATCTACTTTTACTGTTACTGTATTTCCAATCATATGTACCTCCAAATTCAAAGTTTCTGTTCTCTACAAATTGGAATTTACAAAGCTTTACCACCCGACACTTTTATTACTTGTCCTGTAATCATTCTTGCCTGTTCACTTGCAAGAAATAAAACAGTTTCTGCAATATCTTCTGGTTGAATTAATTTTCCCATTGGAATTAAAGGAACAACTACTTTTTCAAATTCATCATCAATCCAACCTGTTTGAGTTGGACCAGGTGAAACACAATTTACAGTTATTCCATACTGTGCAACCTCAAGAGCAATACTACGAGTAAGTGCTTCTAAAGTTGCTTTACTTGCTCCATACGTAATTTGACCTGCAAAGATTTGTGATGCATCTGTTGAAATGTTGATAATTCTTCCATAATCACCACGACGATTAATAAATTCTCTTGTCATCAAAATACTTCCACGAACATTAACTGCAAATGTATCATCTATCACCTTTTGAGTTATGGTTTCTATAGTATCGCAACCAGTTTCATCATCTGTCGCTGCATTGTTAAATAAAATATCAATTCGTCCGTATTTATCAAGAACTATAGAATAAATATTTTTCACATCGTCCTCGTTAGAAATATCACTTTCTAAAACAATATAATCGGCTTTCATCTCTTTCAGCTTAGCTTCTACAGCATCAGCATTTCCTGCATTTGCTCCATAATATCTATCTACACCATTTCTATCCATTTTTGTTGCATCAAATGGTCTATCTACTTTCTTGTATACCAAAACCACCTTTGCACCTTCACGAGCAAAAGCAAGTGCTGTTGTTGCACCAATTCCCCATGGATTATTTGCCCCTGTAATTATAGCTACTTTATCCTTTAATCCGTAATTAACCATCTATATTACCTCCAAATTCAAATTTTATGTTTCTTAACAATTTAATAGTTTTTCTGTAATCAGTGTTGCCGATTCAACCATCTTCGGGCAAAATTCAACAAACAACTGATTTTCAATGGCATGTTTTTTGCCTTCAGCTGTTGATAAATCACATCCTAATAATTCTCTACACATATATGAGCCATTTTCTTTTTTAAACAAATCCAAAAATTCTACTGCTATATCATTAGTCTTTTTTCTGCTTTCCAAATCCTCAAGGTCACTTTGACCGAATTTCAAGCCTAAAGCCATTAATGCTCCTGTACAAGCTCCGCACACTTCGCCTTTACACATACCACCGCCGAAGCATCCACCTAATTTTAGTGCCTGTTCTTCTGTTAATCCTAACTCTTCTGCAAAAGCAACAAGCACAGCTTGAGAACAATGGTACTTTTGTTCAAAATATTTTTTTGCTAATTCTATATGATTCATCTTAGTATTACCTTTCAATCTCTTCACAGATTACTCACTTATATCAATCAGTTCAAAATTCAATATCTTTTTTAACTCATCTAATGAAACCTCTACCTGATACCCGATTTTACCGGCACTAAATATAATTGTATCAAAGTCTGTTGCAGATATATCTATTATTGTTTTAAATTGCTTCTTCATTCCTATTGGTGAGCAACCGCCATGTATATATCCTGTTAATGGCAATAATTCTTTTGACTTTATCATTTCTATACTTTTCTCATTTACAGCTTTTGCAGCTTTTTTTAAGTTTAATTCTTTATTAACGGGAACTACGAAAATATAATTACTTTTACTGTTTCCTACCGTAACTAAGGTTTTAAATACTTGATTTGGATTTTGATTTAATACCTTTGCTACATCTATACCACTTATAACTCCGGTATCTACATAACAATAGCTTGCATATTGTATTTTATTTTGGTCTAAAAGTCTCATAACATTTGTTTTATCATTATTCTTTTTCATAGAGCAAACCTCTCGCTAAAATAAATTTTATCTTGTAATAACCATATTTTACTTACCTACAAATTGGGATTGATCATTATAATTCAATGCTTATTTCGTATTTGTCTTCAATAAGTATATAGTCCACATTATACTTTTTTGCAAGGGATAGCACTTCTGCATTGTCTGCCAATACACTCTCTATCGTGCACCATTCGTCGTCCAAACGCTTCTCAATTGTATTTGCATATCCCTTTATGTCCGCAAAATGATTTCTTATATATTTTTCACTCATCACCAAACAATAGTATTTAATATGTTCAAGATATTGCTGTACAAAGTCCTTTTGCCAATCGAATGGAATATAGACACCTTCGACAATTAAGTTCTGATTGTTCTCAATAGCAGTTTTTATCATTTCACGAACAATCGGCCACAAGTATTCGGTTAATTCATTATCATCCATAGGGGTAAGTTCTGTGTTGCCACTACGAATTAAACCCATTTTTAGATGGTCTATTGACATGTATGGATATTTATATTTTTCGAGCAATTTTTGAGCAAGCGCCGTTTTGCCTGTATGCGATGCTCCTGTAATTAAAATAATCATTATCTCACCTACAACTTCAAATTCACCTAAACTTCTCCAAACGATATAATACACCTTTTTCTAATTCAGCAATTCCATCTTTATAATCATATCCCATTTTCTTATAGAATTCTAAGGCCGTAATTGATGCAGGTACTTCGATACGGCTTGCTCTTGTAAAATATTCGTCTTGTTCTAATGTTTCAATTATTTTTCTACCAATTCCTCTTCCTTGATAATTAGGCAACACAAAAATAGTTAACAGTATACTTTCTGTCTTACTTTCAAAGAATTCAGCAATAGCTCCACATCCTATGATTTTTGATTCATCACACACAACATACATATGGCTTTTATTTGCACGCTCAATTAGAGCTTTAGGCGAATGTGATAATACATTCATCTCAACATATTTTGGTGGATAATCTTTACTGTTACTTATTTTTACAGTTTCAATTATTACGTCTGATAATTCTACAGCATCTTCTAGTTTAAATCTTCTTATTACCATTTTTATCACCATCTACCTTACCGAATACACGCAGCCACAATAGTCCTGTCTGTACAAATCATATTCCTTAGAAAGCTCTATTGAGCGCTTATATCCATTTTTCTTCTTAAAATCTGAGTATAAATATTCTACCTCATACTCGCTAGAAAGCTTATGTCCTATTTCATTTAGCTTAGCCGCATTTTTCAAAGGACTTATTGACAGTGTGGTCGTAAAATAATCGAAGCCTTTTTCCTTAGCTATTTTGGCACTTTCACGCAAACGCATTTCGTAGCATATAAAGCAACGCTCGCCACCCTCTTCACATTTTTCATAACCTTTTACGGCATCATAAAATTTTTCTGGTTCGTACTCGCCTTCTAGAAAATGTATCCTATGCTTTGCAGGCAGACTCTCTATAAGATGTTTTTGTTCTTCAACTCTTTTTCTATATTCATCTTCTTTTCCTATATTAGGATTGTAATAGAATATGGTTATTTTAAAATATTGCGAAAGATATTCCAAAACATAGCTACTGCATGGTGCACAACAGCTATGCAAAAGTAACGTTGGCACCTTATTAGCCTTTTCATTTTCTTCTATAGTTTTATCAAGAACTTTTTGAAAATTAGTCATTTCAAAATTCATTTAAAATGTCACCTCGTTATATTTTTGAGCCATTTATAGGTTCTAAAACGCCATAAACTTATTGGTATTTTTATTATTTCATCACTCATTAAAAGCATATATACGATATGCACTGGTAATTTGAATACAAATGCTGCCAAGAAACCAGCTAATATAGATATTCCCCACATAATGCCCACATCTAAGAACAGACCAAATTTTGTGTCACCACCGGCTCTAAGTATACCAACTACTATAGTTGTATTAATTGCCTGGCCTATAACAAATACCGCTAAAACATACATCATCATAGACATATATTCTTTAGTTAAGCTTTGAAAATCAAGAACATTTAGCAATATAGGTCTTACAAGAAGTATTACCAAGGCACCTGCAATACCTGAAATAACTGAAAGCCATATAAATCTTTTTGCATAGATTTTGGCCATTTTTTCTTTATTTTCGCCAATAGTCTTTCCTACTAATATAGCCGCCGCTGAAGCTATACCAAAGGATACAACTGTTGCAAGCTGTCTGGTTGTTTGTGCTACCGAACTTGCTGCACTTACGCTCTTTCCTAAATTACCTAAAATGCCTGTATTAGTTGAAGTTCCAAGACCCCACATAAGTTCATTTATCACAACTGGTATTGAAAATACAATAAAATCTTTGAACAACGCCTTATCCTTTTCAAACAAAAAGCTTAGTTTAAATTTTAGCACCTTATTAAAGCCTCTATCGTAAATAATTACTATAACCAACTCTGAAATTCTTGCAATCAAAGTAGCAATAGCTGCGCCCTTTATACCCATTGCCGGTGCACCTAACAAACCAAATATAAAAATGGCATTTAAAACTACATTTACAAGAAGTGAACATGCATAAACAAAGGTTGATATAATAACTCTTTCCAAACTTCTCATAGTATTTAAGTACACCATGGTTATGCCAAAAAGTATATAAGAAAAACAAACTATTTTTAAATATTTTACACCTTCTTCAACTACTAAAGCATCCGACGAATATATATTCATTATTTCTTTTGCAAAGAAAAATGTTACCACTGTAAACAAAGCACTTACTACAAGAGCAATTTTTAGCGCCATACCAAGAACTTTTTCTATTGAACGTATATCTTTCTTTCCCCAGTATTGTGCTGTAAGTACTGATGCACCAGAGGTTAGTCCAAAAAATATAAGCATCATTATAAATTGTACCTGTCCACCAAGAGAGGCCCCTGACAAAGCTTCTTCTGATACCTTGCCAAGCATAAATACATCGGCTGCCGTAACACCTACATTTATAAGATTTTGCAAAGCTAATGGCAATACCAGCCATAATACATTTTTATAAAATTGTTTCTTATTTTCCATTTAATTTTCCTACTTTATAAATTTTATCTCTTCTGCCGGTACCGGATATGCAAATAAAAAGCCCTGTATGTAATCAACTTTATTATTTTTTAATATATTTAACTGACTTTCCTTTTCCACACCTTCAACACATACCTTTACTCCTATGGAATTAGACAGTTCAACCACCAGTTTTACAAATGCCTGTTCATAGTCATCACTATCTACATCCTCAATAAAGGTTCTATCAAGCTTAATTATATCCAGTGACAACTGTTTTATATAATTAAGGGATGAATAACCTGTTCCAAAATCATCTAATGCCATCATTACACCTAATGATTTTATATCATTTATTATTCCTGACATTCTCTTTATATCGCTTATTGCAAGACTTTCTGTTATTTCAAGAACAATATTATTAGGATTAACTTCTGTTTTTTCTAAAATTGTGCGTATATTATCAACAATGTCACCTTGTAAAAGCTGTACTACTGAAAGGTTAATGCTCACCTTTATATCATTACCTTCATCATTCCATTTTTTACACTGTAAACAAGCCTGCTCCATAACATACTCGCCAATGGATGTAATAAGTCCCCAATATTCGGCCATTGGTATAAATTCATTAGGCATTATATATCCTAGATTTTGACTATTCCAACGAAGTAACGCCTCGCACATAACAATCTTTCCGGTAACTGCATCAACAATAGGCTGATAGTGAATCTCAAATTCATTAAATTCATCTTCTATAGCCTGTCTCATGCTCAACTCTACATTTGATTTTTTAACATTCAAATCAAAGACTGGCATTTCCTGTGCATCCTTTAAATATGTAACATCTTTAAAAAGGCACATAATTACCGGGCTTTCATCCACCCATTTAATATTCTTAAATTCACAGTCATACCATCTGTTTCTTTCCATTCTAAAATCACATTTTGAAGAACTATTATAATTTTTCATAGCCTCATTGAGCATACCTTCATCAAAATGTTCTCTTGCAAAGGAATTTTCAAATATAATCTCTGAGGCTTCATTAAAAATAATTGCCCCGATTCCTATATTATTAAACACTTCCTGCAAAGTGGAATATGCACTTTTTAATGTTTTTCCCATAACGGACCTCCATTATTTTTTTCTTATGACAAACACGCCTGTTTCTTCTTTTTTATCCATCACAAAATGTTTAACAAGCTCATATTCTGCTCCCATATTAGCACGTAAACATTTATAATTAGACGAATATACAAATATCATTCCTGTATTCATAATCCCATTAAGCTTTTTAAAGAAGCCGGCATATATTTCATTTTCTGCTTTTTCATCCTTTAAAACAGGCATATTAGTTACAATCTCATCAAATTTATGCTCGTGGGTAAAACTAAAGAAATCCCTATTTATAAAATGAATTGGTAACTTAGTTACACCAGCATTTTCTCTTGCTTTTATAATTGCCTGTTCAAATATATCAATACCATATAAGGTATCTGCCTTACATATTTTATTGCGTTCTATAAGCAAGGTTCCAACACCGCAAAATGGATCTATAACCCTTGCGCCCTCCTTCATATATGGCTCACATAATTTCATCATTAAAGCCGCATTTACAGGATGTATTGATGCTGCCACATGATTAATTCTATAATTAAATCTATAATCAGGCAGGGTATACATTTTCAAAAATGGAAGGTAATGTCCTTCTTTTGTTCTTACTAAACGTATCTCCACATCATAATCCGATATAGAATTAACAAGACAGCCTTTTGATATTCTTTCACATTCCATTGCAAGTTTTTTTGAAATATCCTTGTCGCCTCTTACTTCTACTCTAAATTTAAATTTTTTCGCCGTATGTGCTTTTGTAAGTATCTCTAACATATCGCTTTCTAAAAGATATTTTGCAATCTTATTTATATCAGCATTTTCAATCTTTTTAAGCCCTCCTATAGGAAATAGAAGCTCATTGTAAATGCGTATATTCATAAGTTGCTTTAAATTATTAGTACACACTCTTACAGCACTTTTTAGCTTTGTGGCTTCCTCCCCTACTAATTCATATAATAGGTTTATGTGTTCTTTGTTCATTGTAAGCACCACATCATATTCTTTATCGTAGCCACTGAAAACTAATTCCTCATATTGTTCATATTTTAACTGTATCTTATTAAGCAGGCTTATTTCTTCTCGAATATGTTTTATTTCATCTTCTTTTTGTTCCTGTGCCTGCAAATATTCTTGTCTTTCTTTTACTTTATCTAACAATTCCATCGTATCAAGATTTAATAAAGCCTTTAAATACGATGGCTTTACAAACAATTTTTCTTCTTTCTCATAAGCATCATAAATAAGCTGTGCATATTCATTTAAACCCAGTTGCCCTAGAATCAACACCACATTTTTTCTTACCTTATCATCTTCATCCTGCAATAAATTAACAAGTTCTTTAAAATCGCCACCTGTCATATATTTCAATGCATTTATATTATTATCATCTTTTAACATAGCCTTTAATTCAATTAAAGACTCTCTTCTTTTCTTTCCTTCTAATATATTTTTGTAAAGCGCTTTCACATTGTCACCTCATTTACTTCCTAACTATTTATTATAACTTATATTTTTACAAATTACTACAACTTATAATTGTTTATTATATTGTTTTGTGTTAAAATTGTCATTAGTGCAAATGCAATTTGGAGGTAACTATGCAGATATTACGATTTGACTCAACTATGAAACCTGAAGGAAAAGAATATAAAAAAATAGTTTATTGGAATAGATTTATAAGAACAAAAAAAGAAACTATATTTCTTATCGCATTATTATTTGCCGGAGCCAGTATACTATTAACAGGCACACATAACTTTATTTCTTTAATCATCGCTGCTGCCTGTATAATTTATCCGATACTTATTATCACCCAATTAAATAATAGCATCAAATATCATTTAGCACACAGAGACCAGCGCGAATCAGCGCCCTGTACTTTTACAATAATGAACAATGGTATTTTAGCTGATGTTCCAAGTCACGAATTCACCCATGTATATAAATGGCCTGATATGGATAAGGTTTATAAATTTGGCGGATACTACATGTTCTTTAACAAAAATACCCTTGAAGTAATGTTAAAGATTGAAGATATGCCACAAGATATAAGACAACCTGTACGTGTTGCCATAATTCAGCATATGACTGCTAAAAAATGTAAGTTTTAATAATAATAAAGGCTGTGACTCGTATGAATCACAGCCTTTTGCTATCTAATATTCAATATTTTCTAAAAACATTCCATTGGTCTCTGCCGGAAGTATATTTACTTCTTTATTTCCTGCCAACATATCTCCAATATCTTTAGCGCTAATTCTTCCATTGCCAGCCTCTATAAGTGCACCTATTATCAGCCTTGCCATATTGTGCAAATAATCATTAGCTTTAATTGTAATGGATACTTCTTCATTGTCGCCATAAATATCAATAGCATATATCTTCTTAATTGTATTCTTATTCTTCTTAACGGTAGAAAATGCCTTGAAATCGTGTTCTCCTAAGAACACCTCTGCCACTTCGTTCATCTTTTTAACATCCAGTTTGGCAAATGAATAATATGTATATTTTCTATCAAATACATTATATACATCTCTCACATCTATCCTATAAAGAAACGTCTTACTCTTGGCATTTAAAGCACTATGAAATCTTTCCTGCTCATCACTTACTTCGACTACTGCAATATCCATAGGCAAATATCTATTAAGATAATTACGTATCTCAATAGGCTTTAAAACTATGTCTGTTTTAAAATTAGCAACCTGATAGTGGGCATGTACACCTTTTTCAGTTCGCATACCAACGAACAACTCAACCGGCTCACCTGTAAGCTTTTCTAAAACTTCAACAATTTTATTCTCTATTGTATTTTTAGATTCTTCTTTACCAAGACGTTGCCAGCCATCATATCTGCCGCCATCATATTCAATAATTAATTTGATATTTCTCATTGACCTGCAACCTTATTTATAATGCTAATTATCTTGTCTGCTTCAAATGGCTTTTGTACAAAGTCAACCGCACCTTTCTTTAAAGCTTCCATCATCTTTGTCTGTTGTCCTGCTGCTGTTACCATAACAACCTTTGCCTCTTTATCAAATAACTTAATAAGATCAAGTGCTTCAATTCCATTTAACACAGGCATTGTAATATCCATAGTAACAATATCTGGCTTAAGCTTTTTATATTCTTCTACGCCTTCCATACCATTAGTAGCTTCACCTACAATCTCATGTCCATTCTCTTCTAATAAATTTCTCAATAATTTTCTTGATGTTCTAGAATCATCAACCAAAAGTATCTTTGCCATATTTTTTCCTCCTAAGCTATAGTTGTGTCTTCCTGTAATGAAAATACTATTGATACTGGTTTGCCTTCTACACTAATATCAACAACATACATATCTCCCGAACCAGTTGTAATCACAGCATCATCCTTAAATAAAGGTGGTAGCATATCAACTGCTATGCCTTCCTTACTAAATTTAGACGCAAACAAACCGTTAATACAGTTAGTAAATTCACAAACTGAATCGTAGGAATCTTCATCTACTTTATCAAAGTCTTCCTTTGCATATCTGCTTGCCACTACTAATAAGCCCTCTGTTCCCGCAAAACCAAGGTACGAATTAAAATCTCCTTCAAGCTCCTGATATGCAAAATGCTCTGTCTCATATCTTCTAGTTGCAGTAGCCTTATAAACCACTACATCTGTCGTTATAAATCTTACTATATTTCTTACAACAAGTCCAGTAATATATAATAAATTAGGATTATGTACCTTTAAAGTCTTCTGTAAAATAACGTCCACATTGCCCGACTTCATAGCTACAAACTCATCATCTGTACATCCATACTCATCCTTATAATCATCTACTATCTTATCAAACTGATCCATTGTTATATCTGTACGCTCAATAACATTCTGTACAAAAGCTAAATATCTGTCACCCTGCTTTGACAATATATCTTCAAGGCCTTCTTTAGAAATATACTTCTTCTCAATAGCTATATCACCAAATCTCTTATCTTCCATAGCCTGAACTCTGTTAACCTCATCAGCCTGTTGAGTCGTCATATATCCTTCCGCCACAGCTATAATTCCTAACTTAACTCTTGACGAATCAATATTCTTGGATATCTCCTCATAAATCTCTCTTGAAATATAATTCTTGCTTATCAAATATTCACCGAACACTCTGCTAAACATAGTAATCTCTCCTTCCGTTGTCCATTGAGGTAATTATATCACATTATTATATTTTTTTCCACAACTTTCTTTCATTTTGTATAAATTTTGTTTTTTTATATACATTTTAAAAATGCCTTACTCAATTGACAAAAAAGAGAATAAGTTCCTCCTAAGAGAAACTTATTCTTATATAAATTATTCATTAATACTATAGTTAGGTGCTTCCTTAGTAATATGAATGTCATGTGGATGACTTTCCTTAAGTGAAGCTGCAGAAATCTTAACAAATCTGCCGTTCTGTCTTAATTCTTCAATTGTTGGAGTTCCACAATAACCCATACCTGATCTTAAACCGCCCATTAACTGGAATACTGTATCTTCAACAGTTCCCTTGTACGCAACACGTCCTTCAACGCCTTCTGGAACAAGCTTACGAGCATCTGTCTGGAAATATCTATCCTTACTACCATTTTCCATAGCAGCAATAGAACCCATACCTCTATATACCTTATACTTTCTTCCTTGGAATAATTCAAATGTTCCAGGACTTTCATCACAACCAGCAAAAATGCTACCCATCATACATACGTTAGCACCAGCTGCAATAGCCTTAGTCATATCTCCTGAATACTTAATACCACCATCTGCAATAAGTGGAGTACCACTTTCCTTACAAGCTTCATATACATCCATAACTGCTGTAATCTGTGGAACACCGATACCTGCAACAACTCTTGTTGTACAGATAGAACCTGGTCCGATACCAACTTTAACTGCATCTACACCAGCCTCAATTAAAGCCTTAGCAGCTTCGCCTGTAGCAATATTACCTGCGATAACCTGTAAATCCGGATATGCCGCCTTAATCTTCTTAACAGCTTCAATAATATTCTTTGAATGACCATGTGCTGAATCTAATACAATAACGTCAACCTTAGCATTAACTAAAGCTTCAACTCTTTCCATAATATTAGCTGTAATACCAACAGCAGCACCACATAAAAGTCTGCCCTGTGAATCCTTAGCTGACAATGGATATTTAATCTGCTTTTCAATATCCTTAATTGTAATAAGACCTTTTAAATTATATTCATCATCTACGATAGGTAACTTCTCCTTACGCGCCTTAGCAAGTATGTCCTTAGCTTCTTCTAAAGTAATACCAACCTTAGCTGTAACAAGACCTTCACTTGTCATACTTTCCTTAATCTTCTTTGTGAAGTCCTTTTCAAACTTCAAATCACGATTTGTAATAATACCTACTAACTTCTTTCCTTCTGTAATAGGTACACCTGAAATTCTAAACTTAGCCATAAGATTGTTAGCATCTTCTAAAGTATTCTCAGGTGATAAATAAAATGGGTCTGTAATTACACCATTCTCCGAACGTTTAACCTTATCTACTTCTTCTGCCTGTTGTTCTACTGACATATTCTTATGAATGATACCGATACCACCCTGACGAGCCATAGCTATCGCCATTCTGTGTTCAGTAACTGTATCCATACCAGCACTCATAATTGGAATATTAAGTTTTATCTTCTTAGTAAGGTTTGTTGATAAATCAACCATATTAGGTGTAACTTCTGAATAACTTGGAACTAATAAAACATCATCAAATGTAATGCCTTCACCTATAATCTTGCCCATTTCATTGTCCTCTCTTTCATATGTTAATTGTAAAATTCTATCAGATAAATTCTAACTTGTCAATTATTATTTTTAACTAAAATCTATATTTTTCACGGCAGAATTTAGTAACTTGTTTTAAACCTTTTGTAAACATCTTCGCTTCTTCTTCAGTAAGACCTGATAGAAGTGAATCAACCATCTCTTTGTGAAACTCCTCATGGTATTTATAAACACCAATTGCCGCATCTGTCGGATAAATTCTTACTATTCTTCTGTCTTTAGCGTCTCTTTTTCTTACAAGGTATCCTTTTTTCTCAAGATAAGATACCGCAGTTGTCAAGGTTCCCGGTGTAACTCTTAATTTTGCTGCAACTACTGTAGCTCTATTATCTGAATCTTGCAAATTACATACCGCTTCAATAACATGTACTTCTTTTACCGATAAATTGCGATACTTTCTTGTTATACAAAATTCCTCTGCTTTCAATATAGTATTAAAAACATCTACCAAAAAAGCATTAATTACATCTCTATTACTATCAAACATATCCTTCACCTCTACTTTTCCATATTTAAATTATTATAGCACATTTAATAATTTTATGGTAGTATTATTTTGATAGAAAAATTTTTCAGAAAGGAAAATCTATATGAAACTAAAATACATAGGAAAATACGACCTTAATCCGGACTCACTTCCACACAAGGAGCATTTACCAGGCGCCGTGCCTTTTAAGGAGCCTGATGATTCAAAAAAAATGGCACTGATTGCAAATGGCATTGCCTTTATATTACTTACAATACTTTTAGTAATATATTTTTTAGTATGTGGCGCCAAGAGTTTATTTTACCTGTTCCCTGCAAGTATTTTATCTATGCTTGTACTTTTTCCACATGAACTGCTTCACGCAATATGCTTTAAAGATGAAGTATACTTATACACTAATTGGGCACAGGGTATGCTATTTGTTGTAGGACCTGAAACTATGAGCAAAGGTCGCTTTATATTTATGTCCCTTTTACCTAATCTGATATTTGGTTTTATACCATATATCATCGGACTCATTTTCCCGTCATTATGCTTTTTAGCAGCATTTGGAGCAGTATGTCTCTCAATGGGCGCAGGTGATTATTTTAATGTGTTCAATGCTTTGACTCAAATGCCAAAGGGAGCTCGTACATATTTACACAAATTTAATTCATTTTGGTATATGCCAGAATAATAGACAAAAAGAAACATCATCTAGATGTTTCTTTTTCATTATAACTATATTACTTTACCTTTAGCTAAATCTCTGATTGCATCATATATTTCAACATTAGGTTCAAATGTAAGTAAAACTCTTTCATCTTTACTCATAAGCAAAGCTGTGTACTTTATTGTCAAAGGATCTCCTGAACTAAAATCGTATCTTTTATAACCCTTGCCCATATGCTCTTCCCATATTGAAGATTCCGCACTTGTCATAACTTCTAACTTGTTAAAATCGAAAACTCCTGCATTTCTACGATTTCTTTTATCAATAATCTTGTCAATGGTAAGCTCTCCATTAAGATATTCGTATTCAAACTCCATATTGTAATTTTGAAAAACCAATACCGTTAAAAATATAGCTACTACCAATGATACAAAACCATAAGACCCAAAGTTTACCATAATAAATGCTGATAAAAAGCACAAAGCTATCATGCCAGCCTTAACAAATATAGCTGTTTTTGGCACTTGTCTTGTTATAATTTGCTCTATAAGTACATTGTTCATATTACATCATTCCCATTCCGCCACCTGCTGGCATTGCTGGCATATCTTCCTTAATGTTTGCAACAACTGATTCTGTTGTAAGAAGTGTTGAAGCTACACTAGTAGCATTTTGTAATGCACTTCTTGTAACCTTAGCAGGATCTAAGATACCTGCAGATACCATATTTACATATTCTTCCTTGTATGCATCAAAACCTACACCAATTTCTGACTCTCTTACCTTGTTAATAATTACAGAACCTTCAAGACCTGCATTATTAGCAATGTGATATAAAGGAGCTTCAAGTGCCTTTAAGATAATCTTTGCACCAGTCTTTTCATCGCCTTCTAAGCTTTCTGCAAGCTTAGAAACTTCCTTTGAAGCATGAATATATGCAGAACCACCACCTTGGATGATACCTTCTTCAACTGCCGCTCTTGTTGCTGCTAGGGCATCTTCCATTCTAAGTTTGCTTTCCTTCATCTCTGTTTCTGTAGCAGCACCAACTCTGATAACTGCAACACCACCTGCAAGCTTAGCAAGTCTTTCCTGTAATTTTTCTCTGTCAAATTCAGAAGTTGTTTCTTCAATCTGCTTCTTAATCATTGATACTCTTGCAGCGATTTCATCCTTATTGCCTTCGCCATCAACGATAATTGTATTTTCCTTCTGAACCTTAACTGATTTTGCTCTACCTAACTGGTCAATTGTTGTTTCCTTTAAGTCAAGACCTAATTCTTCTGAAATAACCTGACCGCCTGTTAAAATAGCAATATCCTTAAGCATTTCTTTTCTTCTGTCGCCATAGCCTGGAGCCTTAACTGCAACTACAGTAAATGTACCTCTGAGCTTATTAACGATTAATGTTGTTAATGCTTCACCTTCAACATCTTCAGCGATAATTAAAAGCTTTGCACCACTTTGAACGATTTGCTCTAATACAGGTAAAATCTCCTGAATATTTGAAATTTTCTTATCAGTAATTAAAATGTATGGATTATCAAGGTTAGCTTCCATCTTATCCATATCTGTTGACATATAAGCTGAAATATAGCCTCTGTCAAACTGCATACCTTCAACTAAATCAAGCTCTGTCTTCATTGTCTTTGATTCTTCAATTGTGATTACACCATCGTTAGATACCTTTTCCATAGCATCTGCTACTAAAGCACCAACCTCATCATCACCTGCTGAAATAGCTGCAACTCTTGCAATCTGCTCCTTGCTTGAAATCTTGCTGCTCATATTTGCAATTGATTCAACTGCAACTTCTGTAGCCTTCTTCATACCTTTTCTTAATACGATTGGATTTGCACCTGCTGCAAGATTCTTCATACCTTCGTTAATCATTGCTTGAGCTAAAACAGTAGCGGTTGTTGTACCATCACCGGCAACATCATTAGTCTTTGTAGCAACTTCCTTAACTAACTGAGCACCCATATTTTCAAATGCATCCTCAAGTTCGATTTCCTTCGCAATTGTAACACCATCATTTGTTATAAGTGGTGCACCAAATGACTTATCTAATACTACATTTCTTCCCTTAGGTCCTAATGTAACTCTTACTGTATCTGCAAGCTGGTTAACACCGCTTTCTAATGCTTTTCTGGCTTCTGCGCCATACTTAATTTCCTTTGCCATCTTTTAAAACCTCCAATTATTCAACTATAGCTAAAATATCATTTTGTCTTACAACAATGTATTCTTCATTATCTAATTTAACTTCTGTTCCTGCATATTTAGAATATATTACCATATCTCCAACTTTAACCTGCATAGTAACTTCTTTGCCATCGATAACTCCACCAGGACCTACTGCAATAACCTCTGCCTGCTGTGGCTTTTCCTTTGCTGCTCCTGCTAATAAAATTCCTGATTTAGTAGTTTCTTCGGCAACTGCCTGCTTAAGTACAACTCTGTCTCCTAATGGTACTAACTTCATGTCTGTTCCTCCTTTAATCTTATTAGCACTCTTTTATTTCGAGTGCTAATCGCTAAACTATATATTATAGAATCAATGTTTTTATTGCAAATGTTTTAATCGCTCATTTTAAATAGTATATCACGCTTTTACTCTTTTTTTCTCACTTTTTCTCATTTTTTCTCGTTTTTACTATTTCTACCATAATGAAATAAATATTGCTGTGCATATCCACCGTATTCACCATAAAGTTCTTTTGCATAAGCGGCTATTATCTCTTTTTTAGTTTCCTTTCCAAAATACATTTCCTCCATTATTCGTTTAATCCACACATCAATAGGAAATGCATCTCGTTTTCCCAACGAAAACAGCATTATACAATTGGCTACCTTATCACCAACGCCCTTTATTTCTTTTAGTGAATTTATCAGTGCATCATTATCAAGCTGTAAAAGCTTATTTTCATCCACGACACCTTCATTTACCTTTTTAACGGCATCATATAAATATGGAGCCCTAAATCCGGTTTTCAATTCCTGCCATTCTTCAACAGTAACCCTTGAAAGCGCTACAGGTGTAGGAAAAGCATAATATTTCTTTCCATTTATTTCACCTATATATTCGCCAAATCGCTCAGATATGTGAAATACCAGCTTTTTAATATGTGGAATTTGCTTATTTTGCGATATGATAAATGAAAGCAGCATCTCAAAAAATTCCTGATTAAGAAGTCTTATTCCGCCCATTGCATCCACTGAATTTTTAAGCTTATCATCCTTAGATAGTAGCGCCTGTTTTATAACACCATAATCAATATCCATGTCAAAATATTTTTTCCAGATATTATCATATTCATTCATAGATGTATTATAAAATATGACACTGTTTCCAATTTGTTTTATATGTAACAGCTTAGCAAATGCCACTATGACATATTCTTTATCCTCAAGCTTTTCAAAATGAAAACACTGACCACATTCTAATATCTGTTCAATATCAAAATCAACAGCTTGCTCTATTATTATATTTCCATCTTTTTCAAATATTCTCATTTTTATTCTCCATATTGTTAAAAATGTGTTATACTAATCATATAAAAATTAGGAGGTTCATTATGAAAGAAAAACTATATGCAATTCCCGTAAATGATGCA
This sequence comes from Lachnospiraceae bacterium, assembly GCA_045543455.1. Lineage (GTDB taxonomy): Bacteria > Bacillota > Clostridia > Lachnospirales > Lachnospiraceae > SIG291. Next base: position 1,166 of record JAZQMK010000079.1, on the reverse strand, counting down.
TTCAATGACCCAGGTGAATGTCCTGTATGTAAGATGTACAAGACATTAGAAGATAATGCAATAGAATATACTATGGGACCAAGCTATATGGAGGACGATACAAGAGCATTAACTGACAAATATGGTTTTTGTCAAAAGCATGTAAAAATGCTTTATGATGCTGAAAACCGTCTTGGTATGGCCCTTGTTCTCAACTCACACATAAGTAAAACTACTGAAAAAATCAAAGAACTTTCAAAAGAAAAACCTAAAAAAGCTTCATTTTTCGGTTCAAAGCAAACATCATCTCCTGTGGTTGAATATATAAACTACCTTGAACACCGTTGTTTTGTATGCAAGCGCATTGATAATGTTTTTTCACGTTACTTAAAAACTGTATTCCACCTCTATAAAACAGATGACAGCTTTAAAAATAAATATCACAGTTGCAACGGTTTTTGCACAAAGCATTATTGCGAGCTTATGAATATGGCTCCTGAGAATTTAAATACTTCTCTTGCGGATGCTTTTATGCAAACAACTACAGATTTATATATTAAAAATATGGAAAGAGTCAACGAAGACCTCAACTGGTTCATCAACAAATTCGATCACCGATATGCCAATGAACCATGGAAGAACTCCAAAGACTCTTTACCTAGAGCTATTCAAAAAACCAACTCAATTATTCCACAGTAATTTGCCTTGTAGTACGATACTCAACTTGTCCGTCACCCTGTACTACTTTAATTACATCTCCAGTTTTTAATTTGCATTTATCAACATAAAGAATATGATTCTCGTAACGGGTTTCATATTCTTCTTCATTTATGACAACTTTACAAAACTCATTGAAGCCGTCACCATAAATAACTATACCTTCATCTAATACAGAATAAAAATCCATTTCAAATTCATCTATACCATACTGTATGTCAGTAGCCTCAAACGGAAACTCCTCATTGTATATAAAATGAGAACCTCTAATCATATCATATTCAAGTTGTCTTAAATTATCTAAGTATTCCGGTGTTTGTGAAAAATTCTGGTGATATTTTACCAGTGTTCCTTCATGAATACCTAATCTGTCAAGAATTTCAGCAGCAATCTGGAATGCTTCCACATCTTTATCTTCTTTTTTTAGTCCAATATTATCCCATACAACATATTTAGTTTTAAAAGGATCT
>JAZQMK010000078.1:0-17445 GCA_045543455.1 Lachnospiraceae bacterium | reverse complement strand
GTAGAACTTGTTGATATATTTACCGCAAGACTGTCTCCTGCTGTAACATTTACCTTTATACCTGTGCTTCTAACTATTGTTCCGTTACTATCTTTAACTTCTACATAGAATGTTCTGTTACCGGCTGTTGTTGCAGTCCAGCTCTTACTTGTAGCGCTTGCAAAATCGCTGAATCTATACCAACTGCCATTGGCTTCATTGTACATTAAAAAGCTGTATGTATAATTGCCTGTTCCACCTGTTGCTGATGCTGCAACATTTACAGTATCGCCAATCTCCATAGAATTTTTATTAGTACTTACTAATACCTTAAGTTCTTCTGGTTCCTCAACCTCTGGTTCTTCTCCATAAAGAACTTTAATATAGTTAACTGTTAAATCTCCAATATTTGTCTGATAATCAGGTCCCTTTATTAAGATAGCCTCACTGTCTTCATTTGCTGTTAATGTAAATGCAAATTCATTGCTTACATCTACTGATGAGCTTACAAAAATATCTGAAAGACTATTTAAACTGCCATCTGTTGCATAGCATCTAAAGCCTGTTCCACCATTATCAGCTACGCTCATAACTACTGTTATACTTTGTCCTGCTAATAATGTCTTTGGTAATTCCACAGATGTTTGTAAAGTATTATTTATTACTAAGCTTCCATTAGACACCAATGTTGTATATCCTGTTGTATCAATTAATTTAGGAATTACTGTTACATCTGTTACAGCACTACAATTTTTACAATGACGGCTCTTTGAACCTGTAGCATTAACTGTTGCCGCTTTATCTACTGTAAAGCTTGACTCGTAGGCATGTCCTGTTGCTGCAATACTTTCTGTATATGAATTACCACATGAACATGTATATGTTTTTACACCTGTTTCTGTACATGTTGCCTGCTTTGTTACACTTGATGAATAGCTGTGTGTATGACTTACAGCAGCTGTAAGTCTTGCAGAAGCATATAACTTCTCTAACCAACTGCTTTCTACGTAAGACTCTATGGCTATTGCTGTACCGTCTGCAAGCTTTGGTTGTGTAAATACTTGTGCCCATGATGCTCGGTTTGATGTAGAAGCACCCGCTAAATCTATTGTTCCATATTCACCGCAAAGCTTTGACTCTCCACCAAGACTTGAAAGCCATCCTTCCGCTACAATAAGTGATGAATTACCTGTTCCCTTACCATCCTTTGAGAAGTTTGTCTTTTCAATTGTGGTCTTATAAAATACTGCTTCGCCTGTATTAGCTGCCCAAGGTCTTCCATAATATCCTGGTTTTGAACGCATAGTTGATGAAGTATCAACACCAGGAGTTGTAGATGTGATTCTACATTCATAGAACAAATAACCTCTTCCACTTGATTGCTGTGGAGCTGTTATATAAAATTTATCATTGCTAAGTCCTGATGATGTTAAATCGTTAGTATTAGCAACAAGGTCACACTGATAGAACAAAGCCTTCATTCCACCAAAAATATAATCTGTTCCACCATAAATCTGACATTTTTCAAATACTGCTGTAGAACTCTTTCCACCATATAAAGTATCCTGACGTCCTACAAATTTACAATTCTTAAAATCTGCTTCTAATACATTATTACCAAGGGCAAGAGCCGCTGCTCTTTCAACATATTCCTTTTCCTGCACCTTAAGACTGCCTGCAGAAAGATTTGCTCTTGCTGTAGAGCCTTCCTTTGCACCACTTTCTTTTACTATAACATCCTGTGCTGCCTTTGCAGAAACATATTGATTAAATGAGTTTTCAAATATAATACCTTCTGCACAAAATCCTTTTCCCGTAATTACAACAGTTGCATTCCAAAATGTCTTTGACCCTGCACCCGGATTAGTTACACTAACTTTTCCATTAGCCTTATTAGTTGCCAATACTGAATCTGAGCATTTATAATCTGAACCCATGCTATAATATGAATAACCATGTCCATAATACCATGTAATTCTTACTGCATTAGCACCAATACCGGCACCTTTATTCGTAAGCTCCGTACTAGGATTTGAAGATGAATTTTTCAAGGTAATATAATCTTCATCAATCACAAGCATTTCCTCATAGTTGCCTGGGTCAATCATAATTGTAATTCTCTGTGTCGAACTTCTATCCATTTCCTTAGCTGCTGAATATGCTGCATTAACAGTCTTATAAGTTCTTGTAGGACCTACATATAAAGTATATTTATCTCCTGTTTCAGGAGCTATAGTTCCACTGCCACCTGATTCGCTTCCCGAACCGCTTTCTGAACCAGAACCAGAACCACTACCAGAACCTGCACCATCCTCAACAACAACATAGAAAATATACGACTCTGTTGAACCTCTTGTAATTGTATATTCACCAGCGCTTCCTAAAGTCATAGTTCTTGTTTCATTACTTGTTGTAATGTCCGAAAATGCAACTGAACCATTTACCTTAATGGATGCTCCGTCTGTTTTTGCCTTAACATATAAGGTTAACTTTGCGTTATCTGAATTAGTAGTAAATTTAATACTAGTAGATGACTCAACCTTTAAGCATGAGCTGATAGTATTTCCATCTACAGTTACTGAACCTTTTCCTGTAGTTATATTACCACTTACGGTAAAATAATCACTTGATGTAAGGCCTTCTGCTGGATTAAATACATATTTTGTTGCTGTTGTTGTACTAGAACCACTACCAGAAGAACTGCCACCACTTACATACATATAAAGTACATCAAGTCCACTTCCGGCTGATGCAATGTAATAAGTTCCTGCTACAGTTACAGAAAATGTTATCTTTTCTGCCGAAGCTCCGCCAACCTCTGCTTTACTTGCAACAACATTACCTGAGGAATCAAGCAAATTAACTGTTCTTGTTGCTGTTGTAGAAGAACTCTTTACATAAGCTGTAATTGTTGCCGCTCCTGTTGTTGTAAATCCAACTGATCGATATGTATTAGTACCACCACCACCAAGATGAATAACTCTTGTAATAGTCTTGCCTTCAATTAATACCGATGTAGCTTCTGTTGTTACTGGCTTTGCATCAGTTGCAGTAATCTTAAACGAACCTACATTAACAGTTGAAGTAATTGACTCAGCTGTTACATTTGAAGCATCAAGCTCTATGCCTGCTGCTTTAACCTTTTCATAATTAGCAGGAATAATTACCGAAAGCATCATCAATAATGCCATTAAACCTGCAATAATTTTCTTTGTTTTTTTCATAAAACCCTCCAACTTAACCTTGACACTGTGTCAAGTTTTTCTAGTGTAATTATAAAGCTTTTATAAAAAATTCACAAGATAACATACTCAAGTTATAAAGTAATGAATGAAAATAATTATTTTACTTATTTTTTTATATGGTAATTTTCACTCCCTCACTTCGTTTTATTACTCCATTATCATCCCTAGCTTCAACATAAAATACACGATTTCCACTAACGGTCCAACTTAAGATATTATTCGAACTAAAGTCTCCAAATCTATACCAGCAATCCTTTTCAGCGTTATACATTAAAAAACTATATGTAATGCCTTCAGGATTTCCATCTACATTAGCACAAAATTCCAACTGGTCACCCAAAGAAGCAACTGTATCATTTACAATAAGCTTTGGTGTAAATATAATAGCTTCAGATATATTTATCTCCACACCTTCGCTTCTAACAACATTGCCTCTACCATCCTTTACCTCTACATAAAAAATTCGTTTATCACAACTCTGCGCCTGCCAAATTAACTGATTAGTTTCTTTATAATCCCCAAACCTATACCAGCTATCCTTAGTTACATTATACATTAAAAAGCTATATGTATAATTGCCATATCCGCCTGTAGCCACAGCCTTAATATTTACATTTTGTCCATTTATAAGAATATTTTTATCAGTTTCTATATTTACCTTTAATTCATTGATTGCTTCTACTGTAATTCTTATACCTTCACTTCTGACAATCTCGCCTTCGCTATCCTTTATTTCTACATAAAAAGTTCTTGATGCTGTTGTGGTCGCCAACCAAATTAAAGTATCATGTTCAGAAAAATCACCAAATCTGTACCATGTTCCATTTTCCTCATTATACATAATAAAGCTGTATAAGAATTCTTCACTTCCGCCCTGTCCATTAGCAGTAAATGTTATTACATCACCCTTAGCAACATTAAGGCTATCTGCCTGTAATTCAACAACAAGCGGTTCCACCACATTTTCCTCTACCACAACTTCACATTTTACATACATATTATCGATAACTGCGTAAACATATGTAGAACCTTTTATAAGTCCCATTATTTTTCCATATTTATCCACAGATACAATATCAGGAGCCATACTAATCCACGCAATTTCTTCTGACGCTACATTTGTTGAATCAAACTTTATTTTTTTAGTTTTGCCTATGCCTAATAATAGCTCTTCTTTCTGAATACTAATACTTGCATTTTCGCTGTAAAGCTTAATATATTCTGCGCCTTCTGTTCCTTCAATCTTAAGAGTTCTGTCTTTTAGCGTAAATTCTACAATATAACCGCCTATTGTACTATGTTCTTTAATATCAAATACTATCTCCTCTTCACCTGTTATCATATTAATCTTGTAGACATACCTTGTTGTAGCTACATAATAATCATTATAATACATAAACGCATTTACTACATTTTCTGTATAATCCTTAAATACAGAAGGGTCTGAAGCATCTATTTTTGCCTTAGTAATATTTCCGGCCCACGACACAAAATACCAATAACCGTCATAATAGCTAAAGCTATTAACGCTTGTAGCATATACTCTAAATATATATCCTGCAAAACTTCCTGAGTCATCGCATATAAGATTTCCATTCCAACCATAATGCTTCAAATCAGTAAATTCTTCATCACTCTTTAAAAAATATTTATGATAAAAACGGCCTTCATCATTTTCATCCTTGCCTAAATCATTCCATGTAGAATCCACATGATAATATTCACCATTAATTTCAACAACATTCCAGGTATGATTCATATCGTCAGAATCAACCTTATAATAATTAACTCCATATTTTTCCAGCAAATAATTCATAGCCAGGGTATATCCATTACAAACTGCAATATGATTTTTAATCACACCCTCCTTCGCATAACTGCTCATCGGAATTGTGCCATTTAAATAATTTTGATAATCATATTCACACTCTCTAACTACCCACTCGTGTATAGCTAAGACCTTTTCCACATCCGTCATTTTATCATCCATCTGATAATTCAACGACTGAATATCTGCTTGAAGCTCTATCATATCTATTATATATTTTTCATATCCTTCATTTACCTTTTCAAAATCAATATATCCACCAGAACCTAAAAATTTTGTATCTGCATAAACTGCCACCTTAGGATGTTCTAACTGAGCTGTTTTCATCCAATAGAATTCCGGATAACTTCTCAAACTTAAAACATATTTTTCAATCTCTTTTATTTCATTTTCCGGAATATACATATCATCATATTCAACCACAAATCCATTATATGTGTATGTTAATGATGCCTTTAAAGCTCTTTCATAAATTCTTTCTTTCAAAAGAACTCTCCACCCCTCATTTTCCAATCTGTCATAAAATGCCTTACCATCAATTGCAGCCTGCTCCTTATTAATTGTTCTATCCGAATTTTTATATTTCAGTTTTACATTTACCCACACATGAGTAATTATACTATTGTCCTCTGAATAGCTCACTCCACGGCAACTATCCACCCAATATAGTCCGTCAAAACGTTCCAGACTATTAACATAATCCGTCAGCACTGCCTTTCCACTTGCCGGAATATTTAAATTCCCAATATACGCATAGCTGTAGTTGGTATCATTAATCTTTGCCACACTTTCCCTTATACCTTTATTTATCTCTTCTCTAAAGGATATATTTGCTGCATTTACATTACTTTGCCCGTCCCATAATGCAAATACACACAACATAAACACCATTAATAATATCTTGTAAATATGCTTCTTATGTCTATTCATATTATTCATCTCCTTCTTAGAAATTAACACTACACTTTGTTATTATGATAACATTTTTTAGTCTTTTTGTAAATATAACTATCTTTTTTCTCATAATTATCAAAATTCTACCCAGCACCAAGAATCTGACAAATAAAAAAATAAAACAGCTATCTTCGTAGCTGCCTTATCTATTTTTCAAATATAATAAGTGGTATTCTCATTTCTTCTTCTGTAATACCTGCATGATGCCCCTTAAATGAAACATACCAGTTATTGATAATTGCCTTATTGCTTATTGCAACACCTAGATAATCCCCTATCATTTCATTAAATTTTTCATGAGTATTACCATTTCCAAACAAGCCTTTTTCAATTACCTGTTCCTTTTTCAAAAGCATAAAATAGTCACCAAAATGCTTTTGAAAAGCATACTCAAACTGTTTTTCCATCCCAGCCTTAATATACATATTTATTGCGCGAGCCTCTATAGATGGCATTCTTTCTAAACATTCCATTACATCAGGATACTCTGTAATGATTTCATTTTCAATATTAATCATTCCGTGATCTGCCGTAACTATAAATAAAGTATCTTCTAATTCGTCCACCAAACGTCTAGTCCTATCCTCAAGCCCTAACAATAAACTCTTAATTTCAGCCTTATCAACACCACTGTTATGCATTGTAAAGTCAGGTTCATTCCAATAAGCATATATGTACTTTTTTCCCGGTATAGCACAATGCCTTTTTATTTCATTACAAAGACTATTAAAATCTTTTATGGCAGGCATTTTGTGAACAGATAACTCATAAGCAACCTTACCATTTTCTGCCAAACTATCCTTTATACTCTTATATGGAACAAATGTATTAGCTATATTAATATTTATTATTTCACCTCCTGTATCACCATCACAGTTAGTAAAATATTCAATATTCCTATCAATATCTTTAAAATATCCCGTCCAGCCAAGCCACGCTGACTGATTTGGAAATAAGCCACTATTCATTGCAGTAGTGGCTGCAACTGTCGTTGGCGGGAATACCGATGTATATACAGCCTTTAAATTACTTCTTAAAAAACCATCCTTTGCAAGATGCATATTTACAATATTTTCACCCATTCCGTCCAAAAGCAGAACTACTACATTTTCATAATTTTTTTCTAAATATTCATCCGCCAAAGCTAATGTTGCATTTGGTGGTTGCACACCAAAATGTTTAAGAATAGAACATGCCAGATTGGCTATACAGTTATTATAATCAGGATACTGTATTTTCATATCATCACTCCTATCTTATCATAAACTATATTATAACAAATTGAGAGGCTATCATCTAGCCTCTCAAGATTACTTTTTATCTCATTGTCACTGACTTAAATGTACTTCTTACAACTGTTCCATTAGCATCTTTAACATCTACATAGAACTGTCTTGAACCGTTTCCTGTAGCCGCCCAATTCATCGTATTTTTAGATGTAAAATCCGAAAATCTATGCCAGTTACCGCTTGCAGGATTGTACATTAAGAAACTGTATGTATAGTTTCCTGCACCACCAGAAGCATTTGCTATAATTTCAACACTTGTTCCTACATAAACTAAAGATGCACTAACAGATATATCAGCATTTAATGTAGAGCTTGTCATTACCTTGATTGTTATCCCTTCGCTTCTTACTACTGTTCCGTTAGCATCCTTTACTTCTACATAGAATTGTCTTGTAGCAGTTGTACCTGCAATCCAGCTTAACTTATTTTCTTGTGTGAAATCAGCAAATCTGTACCATAATTTTGTTTCTTCGTTGTACATAATGAAGCTGTATGTATAATCACCACTTCCACCTGTAGCAATAGCTGTTAAGCCCACATTAGAGCCCTTTATTACGCTTAATGCATTAGCACTAATTGCTACTTTTAAATCGCTTACTGGTGTTTCCACAGTTACTTTAATACCTTCACTTCTTACTACTGTACCTTCACTATCCTTAGCTTCAACATAGAAAATTCTGTTACCGCCAGTTGTTGCTGTCCAGTTATAATTAGCAACCTCTGAGAAATTGCCAAATCTATACCAACTTCCATTTGCTTCATTATATGATAAGAAATTATATGTATAATTACCACTTCCACCTGTTGCCTTTGCCCCAAGATAAAGTGTATCGTTAAGTTTCATATTTGCTACTGATGTACTAAGCGTTACTTTAAGCTCTTCAACCTCTGGCACTTCAACCTTTGGAGTTTCACCATAAAGTACCTTGATATAATTAACTGTAAGATTACCAATATTAGTCTGATAATCAGGTCCTTTTATTAAGATAGCTTCACTATCTGCATTTGCTGTTAATGTAAATGTAAATTCATTAGCTACATTTACTGATGAACTTAAGAAAATATCTGAAAGGCTATTCATACTTCCATCAGTTGTATAGCATCTAAATCCAGTTCCACCATTGTCAATAACGCTCATAACCACTGTAATGCTTTGTCCCGCAACTAATGCCTTAGGTAATTGCACAGGTGTCTGTAATGTATTATTTATAATCAAGCTACCATTAGATACTAATGTTGTATATCCTGTTGTATCAATTAATTTAGGAATTGCTGTTACATCTGTTGTTGCACTACAATTCTTGCAGTGACGGCTCTTTGAACCTTCTGCATTTACTGTTGCGTCCTTATCTACTGTAAAGAATGTTTCATAGCTATGCCCTGTAGCCGCAATACTTTCTGTATATGAATTACCACATGAGCATGTAAATGTCTTTGTTCCCTGACTTGTACATGTTGGTTGTTTTGTTACACTTGAAGTGTAACTGTGTGTATGTGAACCTTGATTTGCAGGTTCATATGCAATATAGAACAAGTTAATTGAATCACCCTTTGTAACTGTATGCGAACCTGCTTCTACATTTACCGTTACTATCTGTGATGAATCAATAGTCACCGCTGTACCATCAATTTTTACTCTCTTTCCACTTGCCTCAGTTGAGCCACCAAATACAAGAATTAACTTGCCACTTGCAGGTGCTGTAAATGAAATACTTGTTGCAGTCTCCATTTTTAAGCATTGTGTAAGTGATGAACCATTATACGATACAGTACCCTTGCTTGTTGATGTATTACCTGATATTGTAAAAAAGTTACTTGTTTTTCCGCTTGCTGTGAAGCTATGTGTAACTGCATTTGCAGATACTGTACCTGAATTACCTGTATTTCCTGAATCTCCTGTGTTACCTGAATCTCCTGTATTACCTGAATCTCCTGTGTTACCTGAATCAGAGTTACCAGGATTTGAACCACCTGATGTTCCTGATGATAAATTTGAACCTACACCATATGCCTTAAGCGAGCTTGAACTCTTAAGTTCAAACAAACCATTCATATTAATGCTACCATCTGAATTTCTAAATACATCATGGTAATTTGTAGCATATTTACCTGATGAATATCCAGGAATTGATGTACTTGTAAAATCAGAATTAGAAATACTTACAGCTGTTGTCTTCGGTGTTGTTGAACTTGAATATGAAGCAGAAGCTGTATAATAAAACTTACCGCCATTTGCTGATATTACATCTGTTAACTTACCTAAAAATTTGTCACTTGCCGAATTGTTATATGATAATAAATCTTTGTATGTAGCACTTGATGATGTTCTATAACACATATAGTTACCCTTAGATGCATATACGCCGTTACCTACTGCTGTACAATTTGTCATCTTAAGAGCTCCACCATTACCATTATCAGTAAAACCACAAGCACCATTATTAAATGTTAAACTGTTTGTAACAACATGTGGTGTTGGACAAGCACCATTGCTTCCTCCAAGCTTAAATCCGTTCATATCGCCATTTGCTGAACCCGAACCGTCTGTCAATTTACCATTACCAAATGCTACACAGTTCTTAATTGTTACTACGCCAATTGAACCTGTTTCTGGTTTAGCATATAAATCCCAACCGTCATCTGAGTTACAATATGCGATACATCCGTCAAATACATTACCTTCGCCACATGTTAACTTAGCTGCGAAACCATCTGCATTTTCTGCTGTAGCCTCATCCTTATTATTAAATGATGTACAATTCTTAATCAAGTTATTTGTTGGCCACTGTGAAACTGATGAATATTTTGTGTTATAACGGCTTAACTGGAGTCCTGAGTCATGATTCTGGTAAAACTGACACATTTCAATTATGTTGTTATCTCCTGATAATAACATACCATTGTCGCCAGCACCCTTAATATCAATTCCGTAGAAATGCCAATATGAACCATCTAATACAATACCTCTGTTTGAACCCGATTCGCTCATTGAACTAAAGTCAAGGATTACTTCACCATTATTGTATGCAACAACCTTCTTATAAGCACCTGCTGAACCTTTATTGCTCTCTTGAATCATTATTGTACTACTTATTTTGTATGTTCCTGGCATCATATAAATTGTCTGACCTGCAGCTACCTTTGTAATTGCCGTTGCAAATGCCATTGGCGAACTAGATGTACCTGCCGCGCTTGATGAACCACTTGGTGATACATAAATTGCACCTGCAGCTGATACTGGTGTTGAAATTAGCACAGTAGGCAGCATAATTACCACAACTAAAAGTACGCTAAATACTTTCTTGAGCATTTTTTTCATGTTTTCCTCTCCTTAATACACTATATTACTATATTTCATAAACCTTATTATAAGGTAGGAGACCCAAATCTCCTACCTTATATATTTTATTTTACTGTTACTGTTTTTACAGTACTTCTTACTACTACTCCATTTGAATCTTTTACATCCACATAGAACTGTCTTGTACCATTTGCTGTCCAGTACATTATATTTGTCTGTGTAAAATCTGAAAATCTATGCCAATTTCCACTGGCCGGATTATACATTAAAAAGCTATATGTATAATTTCCACTACCACTTTCAGCTAAAGCTGTAAGTTTAATGCTTTCTCCTAAAGAAGCCTGTGTTTTGCTTACTGTCAAATTCGCCTTTAACGAAGAACTTTCCATTACGTTTATGGTTATTCCTTCACTTCTGACAACCGTTCCTGCACCGTCTTTTACCTCTACATAGAAATCTCTTGTAGCTGTTGTTCCCGCAATCCAGCTTAACTTATTTAGTTCTGCAAAATCTGCAAATCTGTACCACAACTTTGTGTCATGATTATACATTACGAAGCTATATGTATAATTTCCACTACCACCTGTGGCTGTTGCTGTTAAGCCTAAGTTAGACCCTTTAATTACACTTTGTGCATTAGCACTGATAGTTACCTTTAATGAATTATCAAAAATAACTTTAACGCCTTCACTTCTAACTACCTTACCATTGCTGTCTTTTACCTCGGCATAGAAAATTCTATTACCTGTGGTTGAAGCCTTCCAGCTTTGAGTATTAAGCTGTGAAAAATCAGAGAATCTATACCATGTCTTAGTGCTTTCATTGTACATTAAGAAGCTGTATGTATAATTACCACTTCCGCCTAAAGCTGTAGCTGTAAGAATTACTGTATCTCCCAGTTTAATATTTGTCTTATTTGCACTAATTAACACACTAAGCTCTTCTTCAACCTCTGGTTCTTCTCCATAAAGAACTTTAATATAGTTAACTGTTAAATCCCCAATATTTGTCTGATAATCAGGCCCCTTTATTAAGATAGCCTCACTATCTTCATTTGCTGTTAATGTAAATGTAAATTCGTTACTTACATCTACTGACGAGCTTGCAAAAATATCCGAAAGGCTGTTTAAGCTACCATCTGTAGCATAGCATCTAAAGCCTGTTCCACCATTATCAGACACACTCATAACTACTGTTATGCTTTGTCCTGCCAATAATGTCTTTGGAAGTGTTACCGATGTCTGTAATGTATCTTTAATTGTTAAACTGCCATTAGACACTAATGTTGTATATCCTGTTGTATCAATTAATTTAGGTATTACTGTTACATCTGTCTTAGCTGAACAATTCTTACAATGACGGCTCTTTGAACCGGTTGCATTAACTGTTGCCGCTTTATCTACTGTAAAGTTTGCTTCATAATCATGTCCTGCTGCTGCAATACTTTCTGTATAAGAATTACCACATGAACATGTATATGTTCTTTCACCTGTTTCTGTACATGTTGCCTGCTTTGTTACACTTGAAGAATAGCTGTGTGTATGAGCTGCCTCAACTTCCACAAACTTCCAGCTCGCAACATCCATTCCACTTCCATTGAACACAAAGTATACATCGTGAGTTCCTGTAACAACGCTACTTAAATCTGCAGTAATTGTACGGTAATCACTACCTGCTGCCGTAACAGCAACTGAGCCAACCTTTGTACCACCCTTAGCCACACTTGGCGCATCTAAATAAATTTCAATTGTATTGGTATTTGTCGCAGCTGCTGTAAATGAAACACTCTTAGCACCTTTGGTACCAAATGCAACATTGTCAAGACCTACCCAGTCTCCGGCTACAACACTATCTAATACCATAGTTGATAACTCACTACTATACTTTGTAGCAATGCCACCATTCCATGCCATTGTTGTTGCACTAGTCTCCTTATATGGATTCAGCGTGCTAACAGCGCCTACGCCTGCATATGTCATTGTAGATGTAATGTTTCCGTTAGCATCAAATACTAATTTATCAATATTAAGACTTCTATAGCCCTTAGAAGTACCATACATCTTATTTTCAAGATATGTTGTGTGGTAAAGCATATACCACTGTCCTTTAAACTCAAACATATGGTGGTGGTTGTTATACCATAAACCAAATGTTGTTCCAGGATTAGTAGCAATAATCTGCTTAAACTGATAACCAGATAATGGCTTATCACTTGTCATATATGCAATTGAAGCTGCATTTGTGTACTGCCAGTTAGTACAATATGAATATACATACTTACCGTTAATCTTATTTAATTCACTATCTTCAAACATATATGGTGAATCAATAACCTGTGGTGTACCATCTATGCTTATCATATCCGCTCCAAGCTTAACTATTCTTGCAGACTTTGGATTAGCCACAGATGTACTGTCATTTTCATCAGGAATACCACCGCCAAACGCAATATATCCAGTACCATCATCATCAACAAATACACCTGGATCAAACATCCAAGGAATATTACCGCAATTTGTTAAACTTCTTGTAATTAACGCTTTTCCTAATGGATCTGTCCATGGTCCTGTTGGAGAAGTTGATGTCAATACACCAATTCCATTACCGCCATTTGCAAAATATAAGAAGAAATGTGTAACTCCATTGATTTCCTTCTTAGTTATTGATGGTGCCCATGAATTATTAGCCCATTTAGCTACATCGCCAACCGGAACAACACCTTCATCTCTCCAGTTAACTAAATCCTCTGAAGATATAACTGATAATGTATCTACTGCGTATTTATTATCTACAACTTCACCATTTTCAAATGTAACAACATCAGTTGTTCCATATACATAAAGTCTTCCATTGTATTCTACACAAGTTGGGTCAGCTATAAATTTATGTGTAACCAATGGATTATTAATTAATTTACCATTGTATTCGTTATAACTGCCAGCTAATGTTACTGATGATACATTTTCATATTTAACTTTAATAGAATTAACTGTTACATTACCAATATTAGTCTGGTAATCCGGTCCCTTAAGTAAAAATGCATTACAATCCTTTAAAGTTGTCATTGTAAAGCTTAACTGACCTGATGTACCATCGCTTGTACAAATATTAGAAAGACTTCCATTGCCTTCATCTGTTGTCCAACATCTAAAGCCCGTCTTACCATTATCTGTAAAATCTATAACCACCTTTACAACCTGTCCTAAAACAGCTGTTGAAGGTAATTTTATTCTTGTCTCTAATACATCATTTAGGGTAAGCTTGCCGTTACTATAAGTTCCTGCTGTAGCTGTAGATAAATCTAAGCTTGTATAGCCTGTTGTATCCACATTTTCTGACGAACCAGATGATGATGTGGTAAATGACATATAAAATAGATTAATGCTATCACCTTTTTTAACAGTAACTGTTCCTGCGTTTACAGGAATTGTAGCAATACCATTTGAATCACATGTATAAGATATGCCATTTACAAGTACAGACTTGCCACCTGCCGCAGTTGAACCACCAAATACAAGCTTTAATGTTCCTGCCTGTAAAGCATTAAATGTAATAGCAGTTGCACTTTCCATCTTCAAACATGTTGTATAGCTTGCACCATTATAAGATACTGAGCCCTTTGTAGTTGATGTATTACCACTGATATTAAAGAAATTGCTTGTAGTTCCATTTGCTGTAAAGCTATGATTAACTGTACTTGTCGCTGTGCCTGAATTACCGCCTGTATTACCACCAGAATTACCATTATTAATTGTATATCCAGCATCAAAATATGCCTGAATCACCTTATAATAGTCGTCCTTTGGCTTATCAATACCTGTGAATAAAAGTGGTTTTTCATTGGCATTGCCATCCATACCTATAATCCATGAAACTGAATCATAAAGTCCCCAAAGTGTCAGACCTGTAATATTACCGCCTGCCTTCTTTGTTTCTAAGATTGCTGAAGCTATTCCATAATAATACTCTGCCTGATCTACATTGTTTTTATTAGTTACGTCTAATTCTGTAACGTGAATCTCAAAACCTGCATTTTTAAATTTAGTTAATGCACTCTTATAATAATCTACACTAGGAAATGTTGTTCCTAAATGAGACTGCATACCTATACCGTTACAAATCTTGCCATCAGCATTGATATAATTAATCATCTCAACTACAGCATCCTGATTCATATATGTATTAAAATCATTATACATAAGTGTAACTTTATCAGTAAGCTCAAAATATTTTAAAACGGAATTAGCATATTGGAATGCCTTTTTTACAAACTCCGGCTTGTTGCCCTGTTCACCATACACCTTAACCCAGTCAGAATTGTCTGGTGTCTTTGCATTAAGATACTCATTAACAACATCCCATGTATATACTACATCACCATATTCACTGGTATATACATGATTCATAACTGTTTTTACATAGAATTCCAATCTTGCATCCATAACTGACTTACTAACATAGCTTCCATTATCAGCATATCCAACTCTGAAGAAATAAGTTGGTGTCTGAGAATGCCATACTAAAGTATGTGCTCTCATCTTTAAGCCGTTATCCTTACAGATTTTTAATACCTTATCAATGGTATCAAAATTAAGCTTAGGCACTGTTGATTCCGTATAATTATCCGGAATATAATATCCTAAACTTTTAGCTTCAGAGACTGAAATAAGCTGCTTTGACCAGGCTCTTAAAATCGAGTCTGGTTTCATCTCATTCTCTAAAGTAATACTGTTGTAATGTTTTTTCACAAACTTCAAGGTATTTGCATCCTGCAGTTGTGAATAATTAATACAGGTTCCTGAATATCCCAATGTTGCACCATATGTATTAAGTAACGTAGCATCTGCAACATTAGTTGAACCCTCCGCTTTTACTACTGGCACTTGCGTTAATACCATCACCAATACTAACATAAGTGCCGTAATCCTCTTTAGTTTCATTGTAAGCCCTCCAAAATTTACAATTTTTTTACATTTTTATTCTAATGCTTTATATTTTCTTTTTCAATACATATGAATCATTTCCAATACGATTCCGTTATATTTATATTAATACTGTTTTTTATATTTGAAATTCCAAAGTTTTTTTACTTAATTTTCATTTTTTCGCTAAAAATCGCATTTTCTTCTTAAAATATCATTTAAGTATTTTACTGTAAAATACACCGCATTACTGTTTTTTATATTTTAAAACTTTTTTAATTTTTTCAAACAAAATAGAAGTGCCCTTCCTTAACTTATCTTTAGTTATGGATTGACACTTCCTTGATTGTTTTTTATTTAATTGTCACTGTCTTAACTGCACTTCTTACAACTGTTCCATTAGCATCCTTTACATCTACATAGAAATGTCTTTCACCTTTTCCAGAAGATGTCCAGCTAAATGTATTTGTTGCTGTAAAATCATTTAATCTTGCCCAGTTGCCACTTACAGGATTATACAATAAGAAACTGTATGTATAACTTCCTGCACCGCCTGTAGCAGTAGCTGTAAGTTTAACGCCCTGGCCTACATTTACTGTTGACGCGCTTGTTGTTACTGTAGCTTTTAATGTAGTACTACCTAATACTTTTATTTTAATTCCTTCACTTCTTACAACTCTTCCAACACTGTCTTTTACTTCTACATAAAATACTCTTGTATCAGTTGTTCCTGCAATCCAGCTTAACTTATTTGCATCTGCAAAACTTGCAAATCTGTACCACATTTTTGTTCCTTCATTGTACATTAAGAAACTATATGTATATTTACCACTTCCACCTGTAGCAGTGGCTGTAAAGCCTAAGTTAGAGCCTTTTACCACACTACTTGCATTAGCGCTTAATTTTACTATTAATGGATCTGATACATTAATAGTAATACCCTTGCTTCTAACTACTGTACCTTCGCTGTCTTTTGTTTCAACATAAAGAGTACGAGAACCTGATGCGGTCCATGTATATGTATTTACAGAAGCAAAATTATTGAAACGATGCCAAGTACCGTTAGTTTCATTGTATAATAAAAAGCTGTATGTATAAGAGCCTACGCCTCCGCTGGCTTTGGCTGTAAGTTTAACAGTATCGCCTTTATATAGATTTATTGCATTTACTGATAAATCAACTGATAAATTACTCTTGTTAGTTACTTTTATACCAGTACTTCTAACAACTGTTCCCTTTTTATCCTTTACTTCAACATAGAAAGTTCTATTACCACTTGCCTTTGATGTCCAACTACAACTTATTTCACTTGAAAACTCATTAAATCTAACCCAGGTTTTCGCCACTTCATTATACATTATAAAACTATATGTATAACCTTCATAACCGCCTGTTGCAGATGCTGTAAGTTTAATTGTATCACCTATGCTCATAGAGGTTTTATCAGCACTAAGTTTTACTTTAAGAGCTTCAAACTCTACTTTTACAGTACAAGTAGCTTCATAACTACCATCAACAGACTTTACTGTAATTATAGCTGTTCCATTTCCCACTGCTGTTACTATACCTGCAGCATTAACTGTTGCTACTGATGTATTACTTGATGTCCATTTAACGCTTTTATCACTAGCATCACTTGGAGTTATGGTTGCTTTTAAGGTCTTTGTTTCTCCTACTTTTTTCAGCATAATATTAGTACTATCAAGTGTTATACCTTTTACTGGTGTTTCAACTTTAACTGTACATGTAGCTGTATAACTTCCATCAACTGTCTTTACTGTTATTGTTGCTGTTCCGTTTCCTACTGCTGTTACTACGCCTGTATCGCTAACCGTTGCCACTGATGTATTGCTTGATGTCCATTTAACGCTCTTATCGCTGGCATCACTTGGAGTTATGGTTGCTTTTAGTGTCTTTGTTGTTGCTT
>JAZQMK010000077.1:0-5305 GCA_045543455.1 Lachnospiraceae bacterium | reverse complement strand
CAGCCGAAGAAACAGCAGAAGAAACAGCCGAAGAAGCAGCCGAAGAAACAGCAGAAGAACAGCCAAAGGCACTTACTGCCGAAGAAGAGGCTGAACTTGCAGAGTTAAGAGCGTTGCCGTTCAAACACAGTTGTTATGACGGAACAATCGGTCAGTTGGAGGCTTCTTACAATGAAGGAACTGAGCTGGCTGTTAGTCTTGTGCAGTGGCTACTTGAAAGCAATATTGCCAAGAGAAAGCAGGAAAAGGCAGTTGCTGCAGTCAAGAGATTAGCAGAATTGCTCTATCCGAACTGGATTAAAAAGTAGGAGAAGAAATCTACCGCCTCTCCGTCATTATGACGGAGAGGAAATTACAAAGGAGGTCTAAATATGGCTTACAATTCAAAAATAACAATGGATTTAGCCATGTATAGGCTAGGAAAATCCATTCCCAAAAGAGCATTTAATGAAACTTGCCCTGGTTGTGAAAGCGATAGACCAAGAAATCTTCTCCTTCACGTAGATATGGATAAGTCCGTGTTTCGATGTCCAAAGTGCAATATGAGCGGTGGTGCTATGCACTATTACGGCTTCATCAAGTATGGCTATTCAAGAATATACATGGACTCAAACAAGGATATCCAAGCCAAATTGCTTTCTGAATTAGAAGGTAATGAAACAGATTTGCTGGCTGTAGAAAGAGCAAAACCAGTAGAAACAGCAAGAAAGGATGTTCCAAATGCGTCAAAAGAAGAAAGAGATAAAACCTATTCTCAGCTTCTTAACATGCTCGACATATCTGACGCTCATTACAATAACCTCATTAGTAGAGGCTTAAGAGAACAAGATATTATCGAAAATGGGTACAAAACAGTACCTAAAATGGGACTTAATAAACTTCCGCAGGAATTACGAAAAATAGCGTGTGACCTGCTAGGTGTTCCTGGGTTTTTCAAAAAAGGAGAATCATGGACAATGCAAAAAAATAATCCAGGATTCTTTATACCAGCCAGAGACGTTTGTCAAAATGGCATGTCCAGACTTGGATTAATTCAGGGTATGCAAATTAGATACGATACAGTATCTAAAGATGATACCCGATATAAATGGTTTTCGACTAAAGATATGCCATCGGGGTCACCAGCAGAAACATATGCACATTTTGTTGGTTTCCCTGAAAAAACCATTTTGTTGACAGAAGGACCGTTAAAAGGTGATATTATATATCGTTTTCTTAACATCCCTGTTGTTGCAATACCTGGTGTGTCGGCAATAAATCATCTAATACTAATGTTGCCTATTTTATGGCAACTCGGTGTAAGACACATTAAGCTTGCGTTTGATATGGACTATAAAGAAAATATAAACGTGTCCTCAGCATATGTAAAGCTTATTATTGTATTAGAAGAATTTGGATTTTATGTCGAAAGGTTTTTATGGAATGAAAATTACAAAGGACTGGACGATTATCTCCTCTTCGAGTATCTATCTCGAGGCGGAAAACTCGGAATAAAAAAATAAATTTTTATCCCCCTGATTTTTAGGGGGATTTTTTTACGCATAAATTTATATATTATAAATATAAAATTATTTTATGCGTATTATTTGTGTAAAAACATTGACATTAGATTCAAAAAAATATACAATAAATATATAAATATAAAAGAGAAAGGATTTTTATTATGTCAGAAAAAGTAATACCAATTGTTATTGGCGTTGATAATGGTAACGCTAACACAAAGACAGTTCATACATTATTTACATCTGGATTAACAGAACATGATGTAAAACCGCCATTTGCAGATGAATGGATAGAATATAATGGTAAATTTTATACTTTATCAACAAAAAGATTAACATATACAAGAGATAAAACTAAAAATAATCATTGTTTTATATTAACATTATTTGCAATAGCAAAAGAAATTTTAGCTAGTGGTCAATACTCTCCTGTTTTAGACATTTGCTTATCTGTTGATTTACCTCCAGAACATTATAGTATCCAAAAAGATAAATTCGCTAATTATTTTAAATCATTTGGAGACACTATTACTTTTAAATATAAGGATAAACCATTCATAATCAATCTTTATGATGAAGTTTTTGTTTATCCTCAAGGATTTGCTGCTGTTGCAACAAAAGCAAGTGAACTAAAAGAATACAGCCAGGTTTATATTATTGATATTGGCGGCTACACAACTGATATTCTCTTAATCAGCCATGGAAAACTTGATTTACAGTATTGTCGCTCATTAGAGGTTGGCATTATAACAATGAACAATAAAATTCAAGGTAGAATTAATATGGCATTTGACCAGAAAATTGATGATGAACATATTTATGATGTTCTATTTAACAAGAAAACCGTCTTATCACTTGAAATACAGCAGAAGATAAAAGAAGAAAGTGCTCAACATGCTATACATATTTTAAATCAATGCAGAGAATTAGGTATTGATTTAAAATCAAATCCTGCCTTTTTTGTTGGTGGTGGTTCGTTATTACTTAAGCCTTTCATTGAAAATTCTGGTATGGTATCAGTAACTGAGTTTTTTGAGAATATTTCAGCTAATGCATATGGTTGTACTATTTTAGCAAATTCCAAATTACAAAAATCCTTAAGTTAAAGGGGGTTAAAGTATGGATGGTCTAAAAAAGTATAGGATATCCTTAAAATTTTCAGAAAAAGACCCAAGACAAGTTGATGTTGCAAATCTACTTAAGCAATTAGGACGAAAGAAAAGTGCATTTATAACAGAAGCTGTAAAGTATTACTTAGAAAATAACCCAAATCCTAATATTCCTGGTAATAATAATATATTAACTAACATATTAACAGAAACACTTGTTAAAAATACAATACTTAAAATGGTAGAATCTGGTGAGTTAATTCCTGCCAATTTAAAACTAAATTTAAAAGAAGAAACTGGTATTTTAAAAGAAAAAACAGGAAATTTAAATACAGAGACACTTCAAGAAAAGCCTATTATTCCTAAGGTTGAGACAAATTCTGATGTTGACAATATGTTAAATATGTTAGATGATGCTTTCGGATAATATAACCATATAAAGGAAAAGAGACAACCTTTACCAGAAAAAGGATTGTCTTTTTTCTTTATTCCCTAAAATCGATATTATATAATAAAATTGTTTAAGATTTACAAAAAAAATAAAATTTTATTAGTATGCTTAAACATATAATATTTTTTTTGGGGGTAAAATAAATGAAATTAAAAAAACTAATAAGCAAGATATCCGCTTTTATGTTAGTAGGAATCTTAATGTTTAGCAATACTCCAGTATATGCAGATACTACTGTTAATTCTGAAGTAAACGTTTTTGCAACACGGGGAAGTGACTTTACTATAAGAATTCCAAAACAACTTGTTCTAAGTGGAAACGAAGGGACTGGAGCTTATAGAATAGCTGTTAAAGGTAATATCTCAGGAACAGATATTATTACAGTAACACCTGATGCTGACTTTTATATGAAACAAGAAGGAAAGTCAGATATATTAACTACTATAACACAGCCTAAGACAGATTTTACATATGCAGATGGTATCAGACCAGATGCAGAAGTAACCTCAGATGGTGTTATAGAAATGGCATCTATATCAGCAGGTAAATGGAGTGGTTTATTTAACTTTACAATCACCAGCTCTGTTGATTTAGGCTTAGAAAACTCTGTGGCTTCAGAAGAAACAGATATATCCACAACTCCTGTTGTAGGTAATGACGTTTCTCAAGATAAACAATCAGAGTATGACGAAATTGTAAGTGGAACAACTAATAGTTCTCCTGAAACACCAGATGTAACGCCGACACCTGACGTAACACCAACACCTGATGTAACACCAACACCAGATGAAACAACATCTATAAAGGTAACAGCTACTACAGCTAACGGAGAACCTGTAAATGCAACAGCATCTGCTATTGTAGGTCAGGAAGCAGGTAATTTGTTAATCGACTTAAATAAATCTGGATTAATAGAAGACACAAAAGAAATAAGTGCCTTAATCGAAGTTAAGTCCGATGGTTTTGAAGGTTTAGCAGAAACAACTTTTGATGTTTCCAGTATTGCAAACCCTGGAGATGTTGTAACTATCGTACACTTTAATGAAACAACTGGAGAGTGGGAACACATAGCTACTGAAACAGTAGACGAAAATGGAATGATAACAGGTTTCTTTGAAAACTATTCACCAGTAGCTTTTATTAAAGACAAAGATGGTAATGTGGTAACCCATGCTCATGATGTAGAAGAGTATTCTTTAGATGCTACATGTGAAGAAATGGGCTTAAGAGTACAAGTATGTAAAAACGGCTGTGGACATGTAGCTGTAGAATTTTTAGATGCATTAGGACACTCATATGTAGACGATGTATGTTCAAACTGTGGTGAAGAAAAAGTATATGCTCCAGGCTTATATGATGCAAATGGAACACTACTTTGTCCTTATGAATATAGTGGTATAGATGTAGAATATGGATATACGCAAGATGGAACTTATAGTTATAAAACATCAACAACATCTCCATATTATGTTATCAATAACTACTATCCAACAGCTACTAAAATAGTATTGCCAGAAGGAATAAAAACAATTAGTAGTTATGCATTTGCTAATTGTACAGAACTGACCAGCATTGTTATTCCTAATAGTGTAACCAGCATAAAATATAATGCATTTCAGTCTTGTTCTATAGTTGATATAGACATTCCTGAAGGAGTGACAGAAATAGGTGAAAAAGCCTTCTATTATTGTACAGACCTAACAACTATAACAATACCAAATGGAGTTGCAGAAATAAAAGACCACACATTTAATCACTGTGAAAGCTTAACCAGTATAACAATTCCATCATCTGTAAAAACAATAGGAGAATATGCTTTTTCTGGTTGTTATAATCTCGTTAGCGTAACAATTGAAGAAGGTTTAACTACCATAAGTGATGCTGCATTTGCTGCTTGTACAAATCTAAATAGCATCAATATTCCATCAACTGTAACATATATAGACAGTGCATTTGCTAACTGCCATGCTTTAACCAAAGATAATCTAGTGGTTGCAGACCTTACTGGATGGTTCTATGATTTTAATTATAACCCAAGAGAATTAAGTGAATCCGAAGTTAAAGGACAAATCCTTAGCTCTATGTATATTGTGTATAAAAAATAATATATTACAACTAAATTATTAAAGAGGCTTAACTTTATAATATTAATTAGTTATAGCCTCTTTTTTTATTATCAACAATATTTTTTATAATAATATTGTTGATAATTTTCCTATTATATGCTAGAATTTATACATAAT
>JAZQMK010000076.1:0-11340 GCA_045543455.1 Lachnospiraceae bacterium | reverse complement strand
GGATATCCATACCTTTTTTATCTTCTAAAGCTGCTACGGCTATTTTTGCCATTTCTCTTGAATTCATTAGATTAATCCTCCATCTTTGCACAGTTTTTCATAATATTTTAGGGTTTCATACCCTAACTCATCAATTACTGCATTACTTTCTTCTAAATAGGTTAATATGTTCTTTGTTATCAAATACACTGCCAAATCAATATTTTCAAAAGCGACTTTTCGAATATATTCAATATTTGGCAATTCTCTTCGTAAAGGCTCAATATAATCCGATACATATATGGCTTTTTCAAGGAAGGACATTTCTTTATGTCCGGTTGTATGATAATATATAGCATTCAGAAAATCAGCATCTGAAATGTTGTACTTTTCGCGACATACTATAACACCCACCTTAGAATGTAACAAATCTTTAAAGCTAAGCTCAGCTTGGCTTGGGATAATGCAGTTATTTTGACAAATTTCAAGCTTTTTATTATCACTTAAGGATTTTGCACAATCATGTAATAAACCTGCTAAATAAGCCTTAAAATCATTTTCCTGATATTTCAATGCCAATTCCCTAGCCACTTGTGCTACCGAAAGAGAATGAAGATACCTGTGAGGTGTCAAATCCGCCTTTAAAGTAGCCTTAATCATATCTACATCAACGGTATATAAGCCATTTTCGCAAATATAAAGATGCACTCTTTCATCAAGAAACTTTGGTTCTTCACAAAATTTCAATGCATTGCGAATTTTAGTTGAACTTATAGGTACTGAATCGGTAATAATAGGATAAATTTGTCCGTTATATTTATGAGATAATTCATCAATTTTTACATTAAGCTCATCCATATCAACATCATCTCTCGTTGCAACTAAAAGTGTTGCTAATTCCATAATTTTATCTGGATTGCGCCAAGTATGAAAACTATAGAGAGAATCTGCTCCTATTATAAAATAAAATTCATCATCTTTATAAAGTTCTTTTAACGTGGTAAGCGTATCCACCGTATATGTGTATCCACCACGCTGAAATTCCAAATCTGAACATTCAAAATAAGGAAAATCACTAATGGCAAGCTTTACCATATCCTCCCTATACTGATAAGGAAGAATATCTTCACCTATTCTATGTCCTGGCGAAAATGCTGGCATATATATTACTTTATCCAATTTGTATTGTTCATATGCACATTTACCAAGTTCAATATGTCCTAAATGAATAGGGTTAAATGTGCCGCCCATAATACCTATTTTTCTCATAATTCTATCTTTTTCTTAGTCTTAGACTCTTTATATAACACGATTTTCTTGCCGATTACCTGAACAACTTGAGAATTAGTACGTTCAGAGAGAATCTGGGCAAGTTCTCGTGGGTCATCCATACAGTTATTTAATACACTTATTTTAATAAGTTCTCTGGCTTCTAAAGCTTCACTTACAGCCTTTGTCAATTCCGGAGAAAGACTAGACTTACCTATTTGGAAAATAGGATCAATATTCATAGCTAAGCCTTTTAAATATGCTCTTTGTTTTGTAGTCATTTTTACCTCTTTCTACTATTTGTAATATTCAAATTCAACATAGCTTACTCTTACAGTATCACCCTCTTCGATGCCTAAAGCTTCAAGTTCGTCAATAATACCATTATTTTTAAGGAAATTCTGGAAGAATGCAAAGCCTTTTTCAGAATCAAGATTTGTATAACCAAGCATACGTTCAATTCTTGGACCGTCTACTAGGAATACGCCATCTTCAAGCTTTTCAACTGAGTATGGCTGACTTGCATCATCAATAAGATCTTCCTCAAAGAATTCTCTTTCAAAAATAATTGGTTCAGGATCAACTGTATCAAGCAAATCACTCACATAATACAAAAGTTCCTTTACGCCCTTGCCACTTACGGCCGAGATAGGAAATACCTTGATTCCCTGTGGTTCAAATTCAGCTTTTAAAGCCTCTAAAACTTCATTATTTTCATCAAATAAAACATCAATTTTGTTAGCAGCAATAACCTGTGGTCTGTTCATAAGACCTTCATTATAGGCTCTAAGTTCTTCACTTATAACTTTAATATCCTCAATAGGATCTCTGCCTTCAGTAGAAGCTGCATCCACAATATGAATAAGAACTTTCGTTCTTTCAATATGTCTTAAAAATTGATGACCAAGACCTACACCCTGCGATGCTCCTTCAATAATACCAGGAATATCTGCAATAACAAAGCCCTTGCCATTATCCATATCTACAACGCCTAAATTAGGATTAAGAGTTGTGAAATGATAATTTGCAATCTTAGGTCTTGCATTAGTTACACGTGATAAAAATGTTGATTTACCAACATTTGGATAGCCAACCAAACCAACATCGGCAATTACCTTTAATTCAAGTCTCACCCATAATTCTTGGGAAGGCTTGCCTGGCTGTGCATATTTAGGAACCTGCATAGTTGCAGTAGCATAATGTTGGTTGCCTTTGCCGCCTCTGCCACCTTTTAAGATAATCTCACGTTCATTACCTGCTGACATATCTGCAATAACCTTACCAGTAGCATCGTCCTTGATAACTGTGCCTTCAGGAACCTTTATAATCAGGTCTTGTCCATCTTTACCATGACATTTTCTTTTGCCACCTTCTTCGCCGCTTTCTGCAACATATTTTCTAACATGTCTAAAATCTGTTAAAGTATTAAGACCTTTATCTACGACAAATATAATATCGCCGCCACGACCACCATCGCCACCGTCTGGACCACCGTCTGGTACAAAAAGTTCGCGTCTAAAGCTTACATGACCGTCTCCGCCTTTTCCGGATTTTATAAAAATTTTAGCGCTATCTGCAAACATCTGACATTCTCCTTTCAAATCAATAAAAAAGAATCTCGCATGCGAGATTCTCCGCCTGTGGCGGGTTGCTTTAGCAACATATACTGCTCCGTCACAGTGCGATCCTTAGCGGAGCGTTTTTATAGTATAGGCAAGTCCTATACTATAAAAAGATGTAGCATAAATGATTAGTAAATGCTACATCTTAAACTCAAAATTATTCGTTTGAAGCTACTGGATAGATTGAAACTTGCTTCTTGTCTCTACCCTTTCTTTCAAATCTAACAACGCCATCAACTAAAGCAAATAATGTATCATCGCTACCACGACCAACATTAACGCCTGGATGAATCTTTGTTCCTCTTTGTCTATAAAGAATATTGCCTGCTAAAACAAATTGTCCGTCAGCTCTCTTAGCACCTAATCTCTTTGATTCAGAATCTCTACCATTCTTTGTAGAACCAACGCCCTTCTTGTGAGCGAAAAATTGAAGGTTCATTCTTAACATAGGTTTACACCTCCTCAAATGTAATCGATATATACTTGGAATTACCTTCTCTAACACCCTCTAATCCGAGTACTAAAGAATTAAGTAAAACCTCTGATTTCTCACTAATATCAATAAGCTTGAAATCCATAATTGCATGTTTTTCATCAATACTTGCTTCAAATCTGTCATCAGTTAAACTTTCAATAGAATTGATTGTATTGATTGTTAAAGTAGACACTGCAGCGCATACTATATCCTTGCCAGCTTTGGCATATCCTGCATGTCCCATAGATTTAAAACCTACAACCTGATTGTTAGAATTCTTATAGATTGTAATGTTAATCATCTAATCACCTCTAATTAAGCGTTGATCTTGTCAATCTTAACTTGAGTAAATAATTGTCTATGACCATTCTTCTTATGGTAACCTGTTTTTCTCTTATACTTATAAACAATTACCTTCTTAGCCTTTCCTTCAGCTAAAACTGTAGCTGTAACAGTTGCACCCTTAACTGTTGGCTCACCAACAACTGCAGAACCGTTATTAACGAAAAGAACCTGGTCAAATGTAACAGACTCGCCAGCATTAACACCAAGCTTTTCTACCTTGATGATATCGCCTTCCTGTACTGTGTACTGCTTACCACCTGTTGCTATAATTGCGTACATATGGCACCTCCTATAATAATTACTCGCCAACTTCGGTGATTGAAAACTCAATACTTATAACCTCATTGTGCGGCACACTGAAATAGTATAATATGTAAAAAAATATTTGTCAAGAGGTTTTTATTTAATATTTATAAATCTGTTTTATTGTAATATCTTTACCTTCTAAGAAATCTGACAAAGGTATTAATCCTACTCCGCAATCCTTTTTTGAAATATCTCTTCATCATCACATATTATTATTTTTATCATATGTACTCCTCCACTCCTCATATAATGGCTTCATTATTTTCTTGCGAGTAATTTCTACAAGACCTAATCTAGTCATACCGCAAAGATTAGTTTTAATAGGATCCTTTTTTAGAATCCCAGCCAAATGATTTAGAAGTCGTTGATTATTTTCTTCTGATGTCATATCGATAAAGTCTACAATTATGATGCCTGAAAGATTGCGCAAAACCATCTGCTTTGCAATCTCATCAGCAGCTTCCATATTTATCTTTAAAAATGTAGCATCTCTGTCCTTTATTTTACCGTCAAATTTACCGGTATTTACGTCTATTACAGTAAGAGCCTCTGTTGGTTGAATTACAAGATAAGCGCCTGATTTTAGCCATACTCTTTCCATCACGGCACGATTGAGCTTTTCTTCAACAGCGTATAGCTTTGCAAGAGGTAATAAATCATCCTTGTATAGGCGTAATTTTGCAAGGTCATTTGGATAATTGTCATTAAGATATGTGAAAAGTTCATTATATAAGGCTTCATCTTCAACAAGAATTTCAGTAAGCTCTTTAGAATTAAGATTCTTTATTTGGCTTATAAAATTGCTTGGTGCCGAATACATAAGTGTATATTTAGGTCTGTGTTTTGCAAGAGAAGTTATTTCATCATATTTTTGAACTAATTGTTTAGCCTCATTTACAACCACATCAATTTCAGTCTCATAAGCATTTGTACGCACAACAAAGCCATATTCTTCATTTTTTAATGGCTTAAAGGCTTTTTTTATTGCTTCTTCAAAGCTGTTGTCATGAATTTTATTAGATATTCCTATGTGTTTATTACCTTTTGTAAGAACACAATATTTACCTTGAAGGCTTATGTTAGAGCTTGCAGTAGGCATTTTTGTTTTTACTGCTTCTTTTGTTACCTGGACTAATATTAAATCGCCTTCATTTACCTTATCATTGTTTTTATTGTTTAAAAAGATAGGATTAGGATTTTCGCTTAGTGGAAAATAGCATTTTATTTCTGGGGAAATGGCAACAAATGCAGCATTGATGTTTTTTACAATATTTTCTACTCTTGCAATGTAGATGTTGTTTAATATATCTGCATTAGAGGTATCGCTAAAGTTAACGCAAACTAGCTCTGTACCATCAAATACAGAGCTAATAATTTTGTTATTAAATTTTGTTATTACTATTTTAGACATATATTCTCCGTTCGGTTTACATAACAAAATTATGTTAACTATCTTCTTGCAAGTTCTCTTATTATATCATCCCAGCTTACTTCTTTAAGTGACATAAGAACCATTACATGATATAAGAAGTCAGAGATTTCGTATTTAATCTCTTCCTTATCAGGATTTTTAGCCGCTATGATAATCTCAGTAGCTTCCTCTCCTACTTTTTTAAGAATCTTATCAATACCCTTATCAAAAAGGTAGTTAGTATACGAGCCTTCTTTTGGGTTAAGCTTACGATCTTCAATTGTAGCCATTACCTCATCAAATACCTTTAATGGATTGGTATTTGTGTAATCTTTCTTTAAAAGATTGCGATAGAAACAGCTTCTGTTTCCTGTGTGACAAGCTGCTCCAACCTGTCTTACTTTTGCTAATAATGTATCGTTATCACAATCTATTTCCATAGACATTACATATTGGAAATGTCCTGATGTAAGTCCTTTTACCCATATTTCATTACGACTTCTGCTAAAATATGTCATCTTACCTGTGTTAACTGTAAGCTCAAAAGCTTCTTTGTTCATATAAGCAAGCATTAATACTTCATCAGTTTTATAGTCTTGTACGATAACTGGTATCATACCATCTGAATTAAGCTTAAATTCATCAAAAGAAATACTGCTTGTAAATGTATTAACAGCTATGCCTTTAGCCTTTAATTCTTGTTTCATAGCCATAAAATCAGTATTTTCATCACAATCAACGATAACACCATCAACATTTGCATCTGTATCTAATGTATTAATTGAAAGACTTGGAAGTTTAGAGTTTATTACTCTATCAAATGCAAATACGAATGAAATCTCAAGTTCTTCTGCAAGTAATAGTGCATTTTTATCATCACTATCTAAAAGTAATGAAATCTTATCTTTTCCAAATCTGTCTGAAACTTCCTTCATAAGCTCAATATTTGTAGATTTAGAAGCTTGTAAAAATACATTTCTTGCACCAGCATAAATATATTTTTTTACATCTTCTACTCTTTTTACATTGCCACCTGCAACTACCGGTATATCTATTGAAGTTGCGATGTTTTTAATGATGGCTACTGCTTTATCATGAGTAGCATCATCATATGAAGTATCAATGATAATAAGCTCATCAGCGCCATTTTCATTATATTTAATTGCTTTATTTAAAAGTTTGCTTTCATCAATATTAAAATCTATTGTAAGTGTAGCTATTAGTTTTTTGTAATTCATATTGCCTCCGATTTATTTGAAAAGCTTTACTGCTTCTGCCAAATCAATTTTATTTTCGTATATTGCTTTACCTATAATGGCACCATAGATTTCGTTACTGTTTAAGGATATTAAATCTACCATTGATGATACGCCGCCAGAGGCAACAATATCAAGGCCTGTTTCTTCTGCAAGCATCTTTGTCTGGAAAAGATTTGGACCGGATAACATACCATCCTTTGCAATATCTGTATAAATAACTGTCTTTATACCAATATTGCGCATATCAAGACACAAATCAAGAGCAGATACCTTACTTACTTCTTCCCAGCCTGAAATTGCAACAAGTCCGTTTTTAGCATCAATTCCAACAACTATCTTATCAGCCCCAAATGTATTAACCGCTTCTAAAACAAATTCAGGATTCTGTACGGCTTTTGTTCCAATGATAACTCTGTCAACACCTAAAGCAAGGATATCTCTTATATTATCCATAGTTCTGATACCACCACCAAGCTCTACAGGTATATTTACAGTTTCAACTATTTTTTTAATTGCATTCGCATTAACTGTCTGTCCTTGTAATGCACCGTCTAAGTCTACCAAATGAATGTAATCTGCGCCACATTCTTCAAAATATTTTGCAACCTTATATGGTTCCTCGCAATAAACGGTAACCTCGTCAAATTTACCCTGTTTTAAACGAACGCATTTACCATCTTTTATATCAATAGCAGGAAATAATTTCATAATTATAAGCTTCCTTTCGTAGATAAAATATCTTTTATTCTTGTATCTTTCATTGTTGCTTCATCTAAAGCTTTTGCAAAAGCCTTAAACATAGCTTCTATAATGTGGTGATCATTGCCGCCTGATAATAATTTAATATGTAAGTTCATACCTGCAGAATAAGATATCGCATAGAAGAATTCCTTAACCATCTGTGTATCAAAATAACCCACACTGCTGCTTTCAAATGTTGCATCAAAGGCAAAATATGGCCTGCCCGATAAATCAATTGCACATAGTACTAATGTCTCATCCATAGGAAGTATTGAAGAACCATATCTTTTAATACCTTTTTTATCACCTAACGCTTCTTTTATAGCCTGTCCAAGCACTATACCCACATCTTCAATTGTGTGGTGGCAATCTACTATTAAATCGCCCTTTGCAGACAATTTCATATCAAACAAACCGTGTCTTGTAAAGCTTTCAAGCATATGATTAAAAAATCCGATGCCTGTATCAATGGTACCATTACCCTTACCATCAAGATTAAGCGTAAGCTCTATATCTGTTTCTTTTGTATTACGAATTACTGTTGCACTTCTTCCGCTCATATTTCATCCTCCATTATTCAAATCTTACTTTTATTGAATTAGCATGAGCTGTTAAGCCTTCTGCTGTGGCAAAGCTTTCAATGTCTTTATGTATTGGTTCTAAAGCTTCTTTTGAAAAATAAATAATACTTGATTTCTTAATAAAATCATCAACACTAAGTGGTGAGAAGAATTTAGCTGTACCATTTGTTGGTAATACGTGGTTAGGTCCTGCGAAATAATCACCTAAAGGCTCCGAGCTGTATTCACCTAAGAAAATTGCTCCGGCATTTTTAATTTTTGTCATTACGTTAAATGGATCCTTTGTAACTATTTCTAAATGCTCTGATGCTATCTCATTAGCAACTTCTACTGCCTCGTTCATATCCTTAACAACAAGTATATAACCATAATTTTCAAGTGATTTTTTAATAATCTCTTTTTTGCTTAACTGTTCAGTGAAGATGTCAACTTCCTTAGATACTGCATTTGCAAGCTCATTACTTGTTGTAATAAGTATTGAGGATGCCATTTCATCATGTTCTGCCTGTGAGAGTAAATCAGCTGCAACATATCTTGGATTAGCACTTTCGTCAGCAATTACAAGAATTTCACTTGGTCCTGCAATAGAGTCAATATTTACAAAGCCATATACTGCCTTTTTAGCTAAGGCAACAAATATATTACCAGGACCTACTATCTTATCTACCTTTGGTACACTTTCAGTTCCATAAGCTAAAGCTGCAATAGCCTGTGCTCCACCAACCTTGTAGATTACATCTACACCTGCCTCAACAGCTGCAACTAAAGTTCCCGGATTAACCTTTCCATCCTTTGATGGAGGTGTTGTCATCTGGATTGTCTTAACTCCTGCAACCTTTGCTGGTATTATGTTCATAAGAACACTTGATGGATATACTGCTTTACCACCTGGTACATATACACCAACTTTTTCAATTGGTGTAACCTTTTGTCCAAGTAAGGTTCCATTTTCAGTAGTATCAAACCAGCTGTATTGCTTTTGTTTTACATGATAATCTCTAATATTGACAATGGCTTTTCTTATGATTTCAAGCAAATCCTTGTCAATTACAGAATATGCTTCTTCTATTTCTTCCTTTGTTACAACTATATTGTCGGAATTTAAATCAAAACCGTCAAATTTCTTTGTGTATTCAAACACTGCCGCATCACCATTAGCCTTGACATTACTTAAAATGTCTGCTACAGCACTTTCGTATGTACCATAGCTGTTAGGACTTCTTTTTAAAAGATTTTCTAATATATTATTTTTGCTATTATTATCTAATTCTATAATTCTCATAAACTACTCCTATTCCATTGTTGCATATAAATCTTTAAGATCATTTATAAGCTTGTTAATACGTGTATTTTCCATTTTCATACTTACCTGATTGACTACCATTCTTGCTGAAAGAGGACAAATCTCTTCAAGAACCTCAAGACCATTTTCACGAAGAGTTGCACCTGTCTCAACTATATCTACGATTACTTCTGACAGGCCTACAATTGGTGCTAATTCAATTGAACCGTTAAGCTTTATTATCTCAACTGTCTGATGCTTTTTATTGTAAAAATAATCCTTTGCAATATTTGGATATTTTGTTGCAACACGAATTAAATCATTGCGTGATAAAAGTTCCTTTGCTTCTTTAGGTCCACATACGCACATTTTACAATTACCCATCTGTAAATCGTACACCTCGTAAAGACTTCTACCTTCTTCTAATATTGTATCTTTTCCTACAATACCAATATCTGCTGCACCATACTCAACATAGGTTGGCACATCATTAGCCTTAGCAAGGAAGAATCTAAAACCTAATTCTTCATTTACAAATATAAGCTTTCTTGATGTTGGATCCTTCATCTCCTCACAGGTAATACCAATCTTCTCAAAAATTTCTAAAGTCTTCTTAGCTAAACGGCCCTTAGCTAAAGCAAATGTTATATATCTCATATATCCTCCTTAACGAACAATTTATTGTGAGTTACCGCATGAGAAAGTCCGCAGGATTTCTCATGTCGGATTATTAATATTTACATCAAATCATTAATATTGACATTTTGACATGCCTTTGTTGAAGCATTGATAATACTTGCTGTATCATCAGCCTTAAGGTACAAAATACCGCCAATATAATGATTGTTACAATACTCAATATAATCGTCCATTTCTTTATTAGTATCTTTTTCAATAAGATTAACAGCCATACCTGCATTACGATTATTTTTAGCAAGCATTATTGCGTATTCCGCTTTAGAACTGTCATATAGAATCATTGTAGAAGTTTTAGGAATAATAACTTCTATATTCTGACGGTCAATGGCAGCTAAAAGTCTATCCATAGTTATTGAAAATCCGATTGATGGAGCATCTTTACCAAATTGAGATATAAGTTTGTCATAACGACCACCATTTACAATGGCATCGCCTGTTCCATAGGTATAAACCTTAAACATAATACCTGTATAGTAAGTAAGATTGCTAAGCATACCTAAATCAATGCTTACATATTTATCAAAATCATATAATTTAAGAAGTTTGATAAGACTTTCTAATCTTTCAATTGCAGAAATTGCACAAAGGTTAGAAGTTAATTTTCTAGCTTCTGTAAGTATATCTGTACTACCAAACATCTGTGGAAGCTTTAATAATGTATTGGCAACATTATCATTTATTCCTAATGATTTAACTAATTCTTCAACTCCAAAATAGTTCTTGTTCTGAATAAGTTCTCTTAATAATGCTTCTTCCTCACTATTAATGCCTGCTTCTAAAAGTAAGCCTTTAAAGAAGCCTATATGACCTATTTCAATTTGGAAATCCTTTAAACCGGTATTTAGTAAAGCATCAATAACTAATGCTAAAATCTCAGCATCAGCTATAATAGAATCTTCACCAATTAATTCAGCACCAATCTGAGTTGTTTCCTTTAATCTTCCCTGATAACTTGAATTATTAATAAATGTATTTGCATTATAGCAAAGCTTTACAGGTATGCTCTCATTTGCAAAATACTTAGCTGCACATCTTGCAATAGATGGTGTCATATCTGGTCTTAAAACTAATGTATTACCATCCCTGTCAAAAAACTTAAACATATCCTTCGAAGGAATACTGCCTCTTTCCTTATTAAAAATATCAAAAAATTCAAATGTAGGGGTCTCAATATCCTGGTAACCATATCCTTTCAAAACATCATGAATCTTGCTTTCAATAATACGCTTTTTCGCACATTCTCCATTATAAATATCTCTAACACCTTCAGGTGTATGTAATAAACTGTTAATCATAATAATTTCCCTTTCAAATGTTATCATAATATTATCTCATATAAGTATAGATAAATGCAAGTAAAATTTAAAGACA
>JAZQMK010000075.1:0-5607 GCA_045543455.1 Lachnospiraceae bacterium | reverse complement strand
GCTGAACAGGAACTGCAGAATAGTATGAATGAAATTGATTATCAGTTAATTCAGATGTTAGAACATCAGTTGCCGAATGGAAAGAAATTAGTACAATTAGATTTCTATAAAAAACAGTAACAGAGAGATAAATTTCAGTTTACCAGACTGCTCACTTCTAATTTATAGTAATTACACATTTGCTTTTACAGTATATATTTGTATAACGGCATTATAAAGGTGAAAATAAATGAATATAGAATTATATTATCAGGAAATGGGAAATGGAAAGCCGCTTATTTTATTGCATGGCAATGGAGAGGATGGTACATATTTTAAACATCAGATAGATTATTTTAGCGACCGTTATAGAGTTATAGCGATAGATACGCGCGGACATGGCGGGTCGCCTAGGGGAACGGCACCATTTACAATTAAACAATTTGCCAAGGATTTGAATAATTTTATGATTGGTCAAGGGATTGATAATGCAGTGCTTCTTGGCTTTTCAGACGGAGCTAATATTGCAATGGAATTTGCGATGAAATATCCTGCTAAGGTAAAAGCATTAATTTTAAATGGTGGCAATTTAAGCCCTAGAGGTGTTAAAAGAACAGTACAAGTCCCAATTGAAATAGGCTATAAGATAGCAAAGTGCTTTGCTGCAAAATCAAAAGATGCAAATAAAAATGCAGAAATGCTTGGCTTGATGGTTAATGAGCCAAATATCAAGCCAAATGAGTTAGCGCAAATAACAGTGCCTACGTTAGTTGTTTGTGGAACAAGGGATATGATAAAAGAGTCTCATACAAAGGAAATCGCAAATAGCATACCTAATGCAAGATTATCGATTATTAAAGGTGATCATTTTATTGCAAATAAGGAGTATGAGGCATTTAATAAAAAAGTAGAAGAGTTTTTGGGAAAGGAATAAATATGATAACAAGAGTTTACAAAGGTAATTATGGATATCAAGTAGCACAGTTAAAAAATAATGATTTTAAAGATGTAGATTATGGAAAAATCATTGCAGAGAAGAAAGCTGAGTTATATGAGAAGATAAAAAATAATGATACAGAAGTTAGAATTCAAATAGGTGCTCAGGCTTTTACGGAAAAAGAATGGGATAAGTTGCTTGAAAATATAGATGAGGCAGAAGAAAGTATCAAGGAAGCTATGAAAGAAAAACAGGATAAAAGAGAAGAAAACCACACATAAGTGTGGTTTTCGTATTTTAATTCGTTCCAAATTCGGATAATTCTATTCCTGGATTTCTATCAACTACCATTCCAACGCTCCATGGATTTACAAAGAGGAGAAGTGGACGGTCTTTTAAATCTTTGATTTTCTTCATATCGGAAGTTCCGACGATTCGTGAAATATCCATTTTATCATAATTCTTAATCCAACGAATATGTTCGTATGGAAGCGGTTCTAATTTGATTTCAACATTGTACTCATTTTCAAGGCGGTACTTAAGCACTTCAAATTGAAGAACACCAACAACGCCAACGATGATTTCTTCCATACCAGTATTGAACTCTTGGAATATCTGGATTGCACCTTCTTGTGCAATTTGAGTAATACCCTTGACAAATTGCTTACGTTTCATAGTATCAAGCTGACGAACTCTTGCAAAATGTTCAGGAGCAAAGGTTGGAATACCTTCGTACTGGAATTTCTTATTAGATAATTCTAAAGTGTCACCAATTGAGAAAATGCCTGGGTCGAAGATACCGATAATATCGCCGGCATAAGCTTCTTCTACAATATGTCTTTCTTGTGCCATCATTTGCTGTGGCTGTGAAAGCTTAACTTTTTTATTTCCTTGAACGTGGAATACATCCATACCAGCCTCAAATTTGCCGGAGCAAATACGCATAAATGCGATTCTATCTCTGTGAGCTTTGTTCATATTTGCCTGTATTTTAAATACAAATGCAGAGAAATCTTCTGTAAATGGGTCAATTACGCCTTGGTCAGATTTTCTAGGAAGTGGTGATGAAGTCATATTTAAGAAATGTGATAAAAATGTCTCAACACCAAAGTTTGTCAAGGCTGAACCAAAAAATACAGGAGAAAGCTTGCCTGCACTTACTTCATCAAGATTAAATTCAGCGCTTGCACCATCAAGTAATTCTATATCTTCAAGTAATTTTTCGCTAAAGCTGTCGCCAATAACATTTTTAAGCTCGGCTTCATTTTCTACGGAAACAGTTGTTGCTTTGACTTCCTTTTGACCATTTCTTTCAGCTTGGAATACGGATACTTCCTTTGTGTTACGGTCGTAAACACCTTTAAATTCCTTGCCCGAGCCAATTGGCCAGTTGATAGGGCAGGTTCTGATGCCGAGTACACTTTCAATTTCGTCAAGAAGTTCGAATGGGTCATTGGCATCACGGTCCATTTTATTTATAAATGTGAATATAGGAATGTTACGCATCACACATACCTTGAAAAGCTTGATAGTCTGCTTTTCAACACCCTTAGATGCATCTATAACCATTACGGCTGAATCTGCTGCCATAAGAGTTCTATAAGTATCCTCTGAGAAATCCTGATGTCCAGGAGTATCAAGTATATTTATGCAGTAACCACCATAGTTAAATTGTAAAACTGAAGAAGTTACAGAGATACCTCTTTCTTTTTCTATTTCCATCCAGTCAGATACTGCGTGTTTAGCAGTTTTCTTACCCTTAACAGAACCAGCAAGATTGATTGCACCACCGTAAAGTAAGAACTTTTCTGTAAGTGTTGTCTTACCTGCATCGGGATGGGATATGATAGCGAAAGTACGTCGCTTTTTGATTTCTTCGTTAATGTTAGCCAAAATGGCACCTCCTATATTTTGTCATCTTTTTAATCGCAAACAGGAGTATTATAGCAGATAAGTTGTGAAATGTAAAATGGATTTGGAAAAGATTATATAATAAAAATCATAAAATCCACAAAAAACAGTTGAAAAAAGAATTGAGGTGCGATATTATATATCTTATAGCATTTTGTAAAAAATACATAATATAAGAAGAAAGAGGTATTGTTATGAAGTTTAACATAGCAGTAATTCCAGGTGATGGAATTGGACCTGAGATAGTAAGAGAAGCACGTAAGGTGCTTGATGCAGTGGCTTCAAAGTATGGTCACGAATTTGATTATACAGAGCTTTTAATGGGCGGATGTTCAATTGATGTTCATGGTGTGCCACTTACAGATGAGGCTTTGGCTAAAGCTAAGGCAAGTGATTCGGTTTTACTTGGTGCAGTTGGCGGTAATGTCGGCAATTCAAGATGGTATGATGTAGCACCTAATTTAAGACCTGAAGCAGGTTTGTTAAAGATTAGAAAGGGACTTGAGCTTTTTGCTAACATAAGACCTGCATATTTATATGAAGAGTTAAAGGATGCTTGTCCACTAAGAGCTGATATCATAGGTGATGGCTTTGATATGGTCATTATGAGAGAGCTTACAGGTGGTATATATTTTGGCGAAAGACACACAGAAGAAGTTGATGGTGTTCTTAAAGCTACAGACGTTCTTACATATGACGAGAATGAGATTAGAAGAATAGCAATTAAGGCATTTGAGATTGCTATGAAGAGAAATAAGAGAGTTATTAGCGTTGATAAGGCTAATGTACTTGATTCTTCAAGACTTTGGAGAAAGGTTGTAGCAGAAGTTGCAAAGGATTATCCAGAGGTTGAGGTTAAGGATATGTTAGTTGATAACTGTGCAATGCAATTAGTTATGAATCCAAAGCAGTTTGATGTTATTCTTACAGAGAATATGTTTGGTGACATCTTATCAGATGAAGCAAGTATGATAACAGGTTCAATTGGTATGCTATCGTCAGCAAGTCTTGGTGCTACTAAGTTAGGCTTATATGAGCCAAGCCATGGTTCTGCTCCTGATATTGCAGGTAAAGATATTGCTAATCCAATTGCAACAATTTTGTCAGCAGCAATGATGCTTAGATATTCATTTGATTTAGATAAGGAAGCTGATGCAGTTGAAGCAGCAGTTAAGCAAGTGTTAAAAGAAGGTTATAGAACAATTGATATTATGTCAGAAGGTATGACACAGGTATCGACAACTAAGATGGGCGATTTAATCGCAGAGAGAGTTTAGAAGTAGTAAAGGAGATAATAGCATGAGAAGTGATTCAGTTCATGTTGGTAGCCAGCAGGCACCACACAGATCGTTATTTAATGCATTAGGTTTTACAGCTGAAGAGATGAGAAAACCTATGGTTGGTATTGTAAGTTCTTACAATGAGATAGTTCCAGGTCATATGAACCTTGATAAGATAGTAGACGCTGTTAAATTAGGCGTTGCAATGGCAGGTGGTACACCTGTTGTGTTCCCAGCAATAGCAGTATGTGATGGTATCGCAATGGGACACGTAGGTATGAAATATTCTTTAGTAACAAGAGATTTAATAGCTGACTCAACAGAGTGTATGGCTATGGCTCATCAGTTTGATGCTCTTGTAATGGTTCCTAACTGTGATAAGAATGTTCCAGGTTTACTTATGGCAGCTGCAAGAATTAATGTTCCAACAGTATTTGTAAGTGGTGGACCAATGCTTGCAGGTAAGGTAAATGGTTGTAAGACAAGTATATCAAGTATGTTCGAAGCAGTTGGTGCTTACGCAGCAGGTAACATTACAGAAGAAAAGTTGTTAGAATTTGAAAACAAGACATGTCCAACATGTGGTTCTTGTTCAGGTATGTATACAGCTAACAGTATGAACTGTTTAACAGAAGCTTTAGGTATGGGCTTAAAGGGTAATGGTACAATTCCTGCTGTATATTCTGAAAGAATTAAGCTTGCTAAGCATGCAGGTATGAAGGTAATGGAATTACTTGAAAAGAACATTCGTCCAAGAGATATTATGAATGAGAAGGCATTTATCAATGCTTTAACAGTAGATATGGCACTTGGATGTTCTACAAACAGTATGTTACATTTACCAGCTATCGCAAGAGAAGCAGGTGTTGAATTAAATGTAGATATTGCTAATGCTATTAGTGCTAAGACACCTAACCTTTGTCACCTTGCACCGGCAGGTCCTACATATATGGAAGACCTTAACGAGGCAGGCGGTGTATACGCAGTTATGAACGAGCTTAACAAGAAGGGCTTATTACATACAGATATTATTACAGTTACAGGTAAGACAGTTGGAGAAAATATTGAAGGCTGTGTAAATATGAATCCTGAAGTTATAAGACCAGTTGAAAATCCATACAGCGAAACAGGTGGTATCGCTGTATTAAAGGGTAACTTAGCACCAGATTCAGGTGTTGTTAAGCGTTCAGCAGTTGTTCCTGAGATGATGGTACATGAAGGTCCTGCAAGAGTATTTGATTGTGAAGAAGATGCAATTGAAGCAATCAAGGGCGGTAAGATTGTAGCTGGTGACGTAGTTGTTATCAGATATGAAGGCCCTAAGGGTGGTCCTGGTATGAGAGAAATGCTTAATCCAACATCAGCAATTGCTGGTATGGGACTTGGTTCAAGCGTTGCGCTTATTACAGATGGTAGATTCTCTGGTGCTTCAAGAGGTGCTTCAATCGGACACGTTTCTCCAGAAGCAGCGGTAGGCGGACCTATTGCTTTAGTTG
The DNA here is from genome assembly GCA_045543455.1 of Lachnospiraceae bacterium. Classification (GTDB taxonomy): domain Bacteria; phylum Bacillota; class Clostridia; order Lachnospirales; family Lachnospiraceae; genus SIG291. The sequence goes on along the minus strand of JAZQMK010000075.1, from coordinate 4 downwards.
AAGA
>JAZQMK010000074.1:0-10259 GCA_045543455.1 Lachnospiraceae bacterium | reverse complement strand
AGCCTCTGATAAAGGTGCTAATGTACATACGTTACAAATCTGTGTTTGTCCACGTGTAAACATAGCCGAACCATGTACTCTAGGGATAATATCAACTTCAGCAGCTAATTTTCTAATCTGATTCATTGCTCTGCCGTCTGGCCGCTTCTTGTCAACAAGAATCATCTTACGAACAGTCTTCTTCTGATACTGGTAAAGAGCCTCTCCTACAAGTGGAAGCCATTCTTCATTATCAGCAAAAGCTTCTTCAAGCTTTTCTCTTATAACTCTGATATTTTCTTCTCTTACCTGCTTTTCATCTGTAAATACAGCTTCTTCCATTTGTGCTGGTGGAACGATCTCCTTAATTGCAGCAAATAATTCTTCTGGAATTGCACAGCTTGTGTATTCATGTTTTTTCTTGCCACAGTCAGCAACGATACCTTCGATAAATTCAATTACCTTCTGGTTAATCTCGTGTGCAGCATAAATAGCTTCAATCATCTTTGCTTCAGGTACTTCATTTGCACCAGCTTCAATCATGATAACCTTTTCCTTAGTTGATGCTACTGTTAACTGTAAATCAGATACAGCCTTTTGAGCTGCATTTGGGTTGAATACAAATTCACCATTGATAAGACCAACCTGTGTTGTTGCACATGGACCATCAAATGGAATATCTGAAATAGCTGTTGCAATAGCTGAACCTAACATAGCTGTTAATTCAGGGCTGCAATCAGGGTCAACTGCCATAACTAAGTTGTTAAGTGTTACATCATTTCTATAATCCTTAGGGAAAAGTGGTCTCATTGGTCTATCAATAACTCTTGAAGTTAAGATAGCATTTTCTGAAGCCTTACCTTCTCTCTTATTGTATCCGCCAGGTATCTTACCTACCGCATATAATTTTTCTTCATATTCAACGCTTAAAGGGAAGAAATCAATTCCTTCTCTTGGGCTTTCTGATGCTGTTGCTGTTGATAATACAACAGTATCGCCATAGTGCATAAATGCTGCACCGTTAGCCTGAGCTGCAACTCTGCCTACATCAACTGTAAGTGTTCTGCCGGCTAATTCCATACTATAGCTCTTGTACATATATAATCTCCTTCCTATATTTAGCAGAGATTTCGAAACAACTAAAAGAACTGTCTGTTAGCAGATAACCCTTTTAGTGGTCTCGATGACATCTCTGCCGTTACATCGCAATTTTTACTCCGAATCAATATAACCCTTTCATATATTAGAAAGGTAAAAAAGGGCGGAAAACTCCGCCCTATATAAAATTATTACTTTCTGATTCCTAACTTTTCAATTAAAGCACGGTATCCTTCAATATCTGTCTTCTTAAGATATTCAAGTAAACCTCTTCTTTGACCAACCATCATAAGAAGACCTCTTCTTGAGTGGTGATCCTTGTTGTTGTTCTTTAAATGCTCTGTTAACTCATTAATTCTGTAAGTTAAAATAGCAATCTGTACTTCTGGAGAACCTGTATCCTGTGGGTTTCTACCATAAGCTGCAATAATTTCTGCTTTCTTTTCCTTTGATATCATAGTGATATTCCTCCTTAAATTTTATAATCGCCTGACATTAAGTTACGGTCGGAGTATCCAATAACTGAACATCGGCTGTAATCATACCTTGCTAGTATAACATAGCTTTTTACAATATACAAGTGTTTTTTAAAGGTTTTTAAAATATTCTTTCGCTGCCATAGCATCTAATTCTACCTGTTCAAACAAATCTTCTATTCGGTCAAATTTTCTTTCTTCTCTTAAGTACCAGCAAAACTCCAATTTAACATATTTTCCGTACATATCCTCATTAAAATCAAGAATATAGGTTTCAATGCCTTTTTTTACACCATTTTTATCTACAGTAGGCTTTACTCCAATATTAGTAACACCATACTCAACCCTGTTATCAAAACGTACTCTGGTAGCATATACACCATTTGGCGGCAACAATTTTGAAGGGTCTGCAACCATATTTATTGTAGGGAATAAATATTTTCTGCCTAAAGCCTTACCATGAATAACTTCTGCATACACTCCATATCTGTAGCCTAACAGTTTATTAACAGTTCCAATATTACCTATTTTTAATTCATTACGAATATAGGTGCTGGAAATTTCTCTGTCCTTATACAATTCCTTAGGAACAACTATAGTCTCAAAACCATACTTTTCCCCCATAGTCTTTAACTTTTCCGAATCGCCCTGACGATTATTACCGAATCTAAAATCAGGTCCTACTATGACATAGCTTGCCTGTAATTTTTCAACCAATATATCTTCTATAAAATCATCTGCCGAAATAGCTGCAAATTCTTTTGTAAATGGAATTTCAAACAATACGTCTATTCCCATTTTTTCAAAAATATGACGTCTTTCCTTTCTGTCAGTAATTAATTCACTTCTTAAATCTGTTGGTACAAATGTAAACGCAACACAAACAAAGCCTTCCTCTTTTTTAGAAAGGGCTATCTTAAAAAGCTTTTGATGACCTTTATGAACACCGTCAAATTTGCCAAGTGTCACTGTACAAGGTCCTTTTGCTGTATATTCTGACAGATTGTTAACTATAATCATAATCTAAAAATTCCTTTTTTATTTACCCATTTCAAAGAATAGTTTTTCAGGTTTAAATTCCTTAAATTTTACAATATATCTGTATATACCTACGAAATTCCCCTGGCTGTCATACACTCTGTACAAGCCATCCGTATAACTATCCTTTTTAGAAACAAGGCATTTTTCATCAAACTTATTACCATTATATATGATTTTATTGAATTCTTCAAGTATTTCAAGCTTTTCATATTCCATAAAAAGCTCATCCGTGTTCATAATAATGCTATTTATGTTTCCTGCCTTGAAAATTTCTTCAATTTGCGAAAGCTTATATGCATCCTTTATATCAAAAATGCTTACCTTAGTTCTTGTAAGTTCTTCCATACAAGCTCCCGTACCAAGAATCTCACCAATATCATGACACAAAGTTCTAATATAAGTTCCTTTAGAACAGTGAACCCTAAGACTAACCCTTGGCAAATCAATTTTTAATATATCTATTGAAAATATATTAACCTCTCTTGCCTTTCTTTCAATTTCGATACCTTCCCTTGCCAGCTCGTAAAGTTTTTTCCCATTTACCTTTAAAGCTGAATACATCGGTGGTATTTGCATATATTTTCCCACAAAGCCCTTCACAGTAGCTTCAATCTGCTTTTCATCAACATTCACGTCGCTTTGCTTTAATATTTCACCAGAAATATCCTGTGTATCAGTTGTGATTCCAAGAAGCATAACGGTTTCGTATATTTTATCCTTATCCGTAAGCATATCACACACCTTTGTCGCACGATTGATACATATAGGAAGAACCCCGACTGCATCTGGGTCCAGGGTTCCTGTATGTCCAATTTTTTTAATCTTAAGTATTCCTCTTAATTTTGCAACAACATCATGTGAAGTGAAATTCTTTTCTTTGTATACATTTATAATTCCATTCATAATGTCACCCAAATTATAATTGTTCTGCAATTTCTTGTTCCAAAATTTTAAAAATCTCTTCCTTACTACCGCTCATATTAAAGCCAGCAGCTCTTACATGACCGCCACCATGATGTTTTATGGCAATAGCACTTACATCAACAGTATTTTTTGAGCGAAGACTTACCTTGTATTCATTTTCTCCAACCTGATAAATAAATGCAGCCACTTCTACAAGAGAGGTTAATCTTAACTGTTCAACTATTCCTCCTAACTGGTTGTTTAAAACGCCACATTTCTTCATTTCGCTTTCATCAAGCCAGCTTGCAATCATCTTATCTCCAAGCATAAGAAATGAATTATTTAAAGCAACTCCTAAAGCCTTAGTCTGGCTATAGGTTCTCATATAAAAGCTGTTATCAATAATAGATGTAAAATCTATGCCATTTGCCATCATCTTTCCGGCAATTTACATTGTTACTAAGGCTGTTGAACTATATTTAAATACACCTGTATCATGAATAATACCTGTATATATACACTCTGCAACTGCCTTATTAACCTTATCAGCATCTAATAATTTGTATAAAACCTGCGCCGTAGAACTGGCATCTGGTTCAACTATATTTGTATTTGCATAATTCACATTACTTATGTGATGGTCAATACAAACTGTGTCCTTTGCCATATCAAACATTTTTCTAAATGGTGCAATTCTATCCAAATCACTGCAGTCAAGCACAATAAATAAATCATAAACCTTATCTGTTGCAACATTTTTTATGTGGGAAATATTCTCTATAAAATCAAATTCCTCTCCCACTGATTCCAGATAAACATCTACCTGTACATGCTTATAATTACTCAAAATATAGTTATACAGTCCCATGCACGACCCGATGCAATCGCCATCAGGTCGTATATGTCCTGTTATACCAACTGTTTTTACAGTTACATTATTCATTTTGACCACCATTCTTATTAACATCATCAATAAGCTTTGACATATTTACACCATACTCAATTGACTGATCTAATACAAACTTAATGTCAGGTGTATTACGTAAATTTACATTTTTAGCAAGCTTATTTTTAATAAAACCAATTGCGCTTTTTAAGCCTTCCAATGTAGCTTTTTGTTCTTCTTCACTTCCTAAAACACTAATATACGCTTTACATATTTTTAAGTCTGGTGTAACATCAACCAAAACTACAGTTGTCATGGGACTAATTCTTGGATCCTTAATTTCACCTCGTATTATATTACTAAGTTCCTTTTGAATCTCAGAATTAATTCTAATATTTTTTACACTGTTTTTTCTCATATTGCCTCTTACTTTCTTTCAACTTCAACGATTTCGTAAGCTTCAATTGTATCTTCTTCCTTAACATCGTTGAATTTTTCAAATACAAGACCACATTCGTAGCCTTCTTTTACTTCCTTAACGTCATCCTTAAATCTCTTTAATGATGCAAGAGGTCCGTCAAATATCTGCTCACCGTCACGTGTAAGACGAATCTTAGAATTCTTAGTAATCTTACCGTCTAATACATATGCACCGGCAATTGTACCAACGCCTGAAGCCTTATAAGTCTGTCTTACAACAGCATGACCTACTACCTGCTCTTCAAAGATTGGATCAAGCATACCCTTCATAGCTGCTTCAACATCTTCAATAGCATTGTAAATAACCTTATAAAGTCTCATATCAACCTTTTCTCTTTCAGCAATATCTCTTGCCTGATTATCTGGCTTAACATTAAATCCGATAATAATAGCATTTGATGCTGATGCAAGGATAACGTCAGATTCATTAATATTACCTACACCACCGTGGATAATCTTAATAACAACTTCTTCATTAGAAAGTTTTAATAAGCTTTGCTTTACAGCTTCTACTGAGCCCTGTACGTCTGCCTTAACGATAATTCCAAGTTCCTTAACATTTCCGGCTTTAATCTGTGTAAACAAATCATCAAGTGACATTTTTGCCTTTGTATCTTCAAGAAGCTTAACTCTGCCTTCTCTGATAAATGTTTCAGCGAAATTTCTTGCTTCTTTATCATTTTGTGTAGCAATAAGGATTTCACCTGCATTAGGTACATCATTAAGACCTAAAATCTCAACCGGTGTTGATGGTAATGCTTCTCTTACCTTTCTTCCCTTATCATCCATCATGGCACGAATCTTACCATAACATGAACCTGCAGCTACAGTATCACCTACTTTAAGTGTACCCTTTTGTACAAGAATTGTAGCAACTGGACCCTTGCCTTTATCAAGCTGAGCTTCAATTACAATACCTCTTGCTTTTCTATTAGGATTTGCCTTTAATTCATGCATTTCCGCAGCAAGAAGAATCATTTCAAGAAGATTATCAATACCTTCCTTAGTATGTGCAGAAACAGGACAGAATATTGTACTTCCACCCCAATCTTCTGCTATTAATTCATGCTCAGTTAATTCCTGCTTAACTCTTTCAATATTAGCACTTGGCTTATCAATCTTATTGATAGCTACAATAATTTCGATTCCGGCCGCCTTTGCATGGTTAATAGCTTCAATTGTCTGAGGCATAACACCATCGTCTGCCGCAACAACCAAAATTGCAATATCTGTAGACTTAGCACCACGCATTCTCATTGCTGTAAATGCTTCATGTCCTGGAGTATCTAAAAATGTAATCTGTTGTCCGTTGATTTCAACTGTATAAGCACCAATGTGCTGTGTAATACCACCAGACTCTCTTGAAGTTACATTTGTCTGTCTGATAGCATCAAGTAAAGATGTCTTACCATGGTCAACGTGACCCATAACACACACTACTGGTGGTCTTGGTAATAAATCATCTTCATTTTCTTCTGTTTCCTTTAAAAGCTCTGCAATAACATCGACTTTTTCTTCTCTTTCACAGATACAGTTAAATTCTAACGCAATCTCCTCAGCCTTTTCAAATTCAATTTCCTGATTAATTGTAACAATAACACCCTGCATAAATAACTTCTTAACAATAACTGCCGGCTGAACCTTCATCTTATCGCCTAATTCTTTTATTGTTAACACATCAGGAAGTATTAATGTCTTAATTGTCTCTTCTTCTGGTTCTTTAACAACTGGAGCTGGTTTTTCCTTCTTCTTCATATTGTTGTTAATAAACTTTGTATTTTCTTTTTCTGAATAATCACGTTCTTTTCTATCACGGTTGTAGTTTCTGTTATCAGCTTTTCTATTTTCAACCTTGATTGTCTCAATTCTTGAATCCTTATCATTTCTGATATCATTCTTAATTTCGATTCTGCCATCTTCTCTTAAGGAACCGTTGTTACGATCCTTGTTAAATGGTTTTCTATCGTCTCTTTGACCACGATTATTATCTTTGTTAAATGGTTTTCTATCGTCTCTTTGACCATTGTTATCCTTGTTAAACGGTCTTCTGTCATCTCTTTGACCATTGTTATCCTTGTTAAATGGTCTTCTGTCATCTCTTTGGCCATTATTATCCTTGTTAAATGGTCTTCTGTCGTCTCTGTTAAATGGCTTTTGGCCATCTTTTCTGTTCTGACCATTTGGTCTGTTATTCTTATCTCTATTATCTCTGTTACCACTGTTTTGTGGATTATAAACCTGAGTAATATGAGATTTCTTAGCTTCTTTATTAGCTTCTGGTTTATTAACTTCTGACTTCTTTTCCTCTGCCTTTGGCTCTGTTTTTTCTACTACTGTTTCGCTTTTAGCTTCTGTAGTTTCTTTTACTTCCTTCACTTCTTTTGCAGGCTCAGCTTTAGAAAATGCCTTTTTTACAATCTGTATGTTTTCATCACTTATTGAACTCATATGATTCTGAACTTCAATATTCTTTTCTTTAAGAACATTGATTACTTCTTTACTAGTTACGCCTAACTGTTTTGACAGTTCATAAATTCTCATATATTTCCTCCATTCATATTTCCATTGTGACCATTTATATGCTTTTCTATAGAATTGGCAAATCCCATATCCAGCACCGCTACTGATGCTCTATCCATCTTTCCTATTGAATGTCCTAAATTTTCTTTATCAGAATAACAATACATCTTCACTTCATAAAATTCGCACATATTTTCAAACATTTTTTTAGTTCTGTCAGATGCATCCTGGGCCACAATGACAAGGGCAGCCGTCTGGTTCTTTATTGCTTTTTCTGTTGCAAATTCTCCACTACTTACCTTTCCTGCCTTTGTAGCAAGCGATAAAGTAGATAATATTTTATCTTGTTTCAAGCTGCTCCATCTCCTTTGCTAACGCTTCATAAATCTCCGGTGCAATGGCCATCTTAAATGATTTTTCCAAGCCTTTATGCCCCACTGCTTTTTTGAAACATTCCGTTGAATTACATATATATGCACCTCTGCCATTCCTTTTACCGGTATTATCAATTATTATCTCATCATCCGGTGTTTTTAGAATTCTTAGCAGTTCTTTTTTATCTTTCATTTCCCCACAACCTATACATTGTCTTAGGGGTTTCTTTCTGACTGTCGTCAATATTATCACTTCCTAAATTATTCTTCGTCATCAACGAACTCTTCATCATCCATTAATTCTTTTGCCTGTGATTCACTCTTTATGTCAATCTTGAAACCTGTAAGTCTTGCTGCAAGTCTTACATTTTGGCCTTCCTTACCAATAGCAAGTGATAACTGATAATCAGGAACAACTACCTTTGCTTCCTTAGCTTCATCATCTGCAATTACAGAAACTACCTTTGCAGGACTTAAAGCATTTTCGATTAAAGCTGCCGGATTTTCGCTCCAGTTAACGATATCAATTTTCTCGCCTCTAAGTTCTCTAACTACAGCACCTACTCTTGCACCGTTAACACCTACGCAAGCACCTACCGCGTCAACCTTAGAGTTATTTGAACGAACTGACATCTTAGTTCTTGAACCTGCTTCTCTTGAAACATTTACAATTTCAACAACACCGTCTTTAATCTCTGTTACTTCTGCTTCAAATAATTTTCTTACAAGCTCTGCACTGGCTCTTGAAACAATAACCTTAGGTCCTCTTGGTGTTTCCTTTACGTCTGAAACATATAATTTGATTCTATCATTTGGAGCATAAACTTCACCTTTAACCTGTTCATTTTCCATAAGAAGTGTATCTAACTTACCAAGATTGATACTAACATTGTTGCCAACCATTCTTTGTACTACACCTGTAACAACCTCTTTATTCTTGTCATAGTATTGGTTATATACAACCTTTCTTTCTTCTTCTCTAATCTTTTGAAGAATTACATTCTTTGCATTCTGTGTTGCAATACGTCCAAATTCTTTAGACTTAATCTCAACGTTAACAATATCTCCAAGCTTATGCTTACTTGAAATCATCTTAGCCTTTTCAAGACTAATTTCAAGCATATCATCTTCAACCTCTTCAACAACTGTTTTTTCAGCAATCACTTTAAAATCGCCTGTTTCTTTGTTAATAGTCACCTTTACATTATCTGATTTGCCAAAGTGATTCTTGCATGCAGTAATTAATGAATTTTCAATCGCTTCTAAAAGGACTTCTTTACTTATATCCTTTTCCTTCTCAATCGCGTCAAGTGCTTCAATTAATTCCTTGTTCATTTTTTATTTTCCTCCTAAATTAAAAATCAAATGTTAATCTTACCAATGCAATAGAAGCTCTATCAAATACCATCTCGCTTCCATCTTCAAGTTCTATGGTTATAGTATCTTTGTCATATCCTGTTAAAAGCCCTACAAATTCCTTCTGCTTATTAACAGCCTTGTAAAGTTTAACCTCAACTTCTTCCATAAGACTTCTCTTAAAATCTTTATCCTTCTTAAGTGGTCTTCCAAGTCCCGGTGAGCTCACCTCAAAAATGTATGCATCTTCAATATAATCTTCTCTATCAAGAATATCATTAAAAGCTCTGCTTACAAGTTCGCAGTCATCAACTGTAATACCGCCTTCTTTGTCAATATATAATCTCAAATACCAGTTAGAGCCTTCCTTTACATACTCAACATCCACCAATTCAAAATTATTAGCTTCAATAATAGGCATTACAAGTTTTTCTGTTTTCTGTTCGTATTCTTCTCTCTTAGTCATCATCGCACCACCTTTCAAATACACAATAAAAGAGTGGGTCGAAACCCACTCTCACACTAATCATTATTAACTTACGCTATATAGTATAGCATATGTAAATCTAAAATGCAAGCATTTTTTGCTAACTATTTACGATTTTTCTGAAGAAATACAGGAATCTGTAAATCTTTTTCTTCTACAGTTCTCTTAACTGTTGGGGCTGGCTGCTTATCTAAAATGCTTGTCTGACCCATAGATGAAACAGTTGGTCTTACAGGCTGAGAAGCACCTCTCATAGATGTAGAAATATGTCCTCTTGTCAACTCTGACATTGTAGGAATTCTATTATTAGTTCCTTCAAGTCCTGTAGCAATAACTGTGATTGTAGCTTCATCCTGAACAGTTTCATCATATCTTGCACCAAAGATAATATTAGCATTTTCTCCTGCAAGATCCTGTACATAGCTTGCTGCTTCATTAGCTTCAATAAGTCCAACATCACCTGAAATATTAATAATAACATGTGTTGCACCTGATATAGTCGTCTCAAGTAATGGACTTGTAACAGCCATCTTAACAGCCTCAATAGCCTTATCATCACCAGTTGCACTACCAATACCAATATGAGCAACACCCTTATCAATCATAACAGTCTTAACGTCAGCGAAATCAAGGTTAATAAGACCAGGAACATTAATAAG